>NZ_JTLA01000103.1:0-69082 GCF_000799055.1 Ensifer sp. ZNC0028 | reverse complement strand
GCTTGCACGAACGGCAAGTACATTGGCGTCGCTTGCAAGCCGATGGCCGACATAGGTGGTCGGAGGCCCTTGCAACCGCTCCATCGCCTCCGGCTCGAAGGGCAAGACGGCAAGCACGTGATCGACATATCCGCGCATGCGCGGCGCTCGCTCCGGCTTCCATGCCCAGACGCTCGGGCAGACGTAGTTGATGACGGGCAGATCCGGCAGGGCGGCACGGACTTTTCGCGCCACGCGGTGGGTGAAATCCGGGCTGTCAATGATCAGAAGCGCGTCGGGTCGGGCTGCTATGATGGCCTTTGCCGTCTGGCGGATGCGCATGATCAGCTTCGGCAGACGGGCGAGCACCTGCGTGAAACCCATGATCGACAGTTCGGAATAGTCGAACAGCGAGCGCAGGCCCTCGGCCTCCAGAGCCTCGCCGCCGACACCGACGAGTTCGACGTCGCAATGGCTTTGCGCCCGAAGCGCGCGAACGAGATCGGCGCCCAGAAGATCGCCGGAGACTTCACCGGCGATCACAGCAAGCTTGTAACGTGGCGCGTTCATCGCCTGTTGCCTCCGGATGCGCGCTCCACTCCGGCGACGAACAGCCCCGCTTGATCGGCGACACTGACCACATCGTTCCGTTCCAGTACCAGCGCCCGCCCGGCTTCGACGGCAACGCCAGCAAGACCAGCTCGCTCGGCAAGCGCGATGGTGGACGGGCCGATCGACGGCAGGTCGGCGCGCAGATCCTGTCCGGGTTTGCAAAGCTTGACGAGTACGCCGCGTCGGCGCGAAGAGACGCGCCCCTCCGCTTTCAACACGGCGACACGCTCCAGCATGGCGTCGGTCCCCTCGGCACCCTCGAGCGCGACGACACGCCCGCCGACGGCAACCGCCCCCTGCCCCACGTCGAGCGCGCCGAGCGCATTGGCCGCAGCAATACCCGCTTCTATGTCGCGTTGGTCGTCAGCGTCAGGGTTCACAGCACCGATGGGGCCTGAGTCGGCCAGGAGATTGGGAACCACCTCGTGCACGCCGATGACATGCGCGCCGCTTGCCTCTATCAGCTGCATCGCCATGCGCAGGACCGCATCGTCCCCGCCCGAGACCAGCGTCTTTAGAACTGAAGGTATCTTTGCGAGGGTCCGCAACGTCGGGCGGATATCGCGCCATTCCGGACGGCGCCGAACCCACCCGGACAAGACGACGCGGTCTATGCCCTCTTCCCTGAATGTCCGGCTGATATTGGCGAAATCGCCGATCGCCAGAACCGAATGGTCGAAGCCGATCCAATCGGCTTCTTCGGCTTCACGCGTGAGTGCGATGATGTAGGGATCTTCGCCGCGCGCACGAACTGCTTCGGCGACATGGTGGGGCAGCGCGCCGCCACCAGCGATGATTGCGAGCCGGCCGCCAGTCGCCGCGCGGCTCGCAGCTGAAGACATCACGGTCAGGCCTTGCCGCGTTGCGGCGACGACAGTGCGCGGTCGCTCTCGGCGCCGATGAAGTCGAGAATTTCCATGACCGGCGCGCAATCCATATAGTCTTCGCGAATCGCTGCCGCGTTGGCGCGGATCGATTCCGGCCCTTCGAAAATCTGCTTGTAGGCGCGGCGAACCACATGGATCGTTGCACGATCGATGCCAGCGCGGCTCATGCCGACAACGTTCAGGCCGCTGAGCAGGCCGGGATTGCCGTTGAGCATGCCATAGGGAATGACGTCGTAG
The DNA here is from genome assembly GCF_000799055.1 of Ensifer sp. ZNC0028. NCBI lineage: Bacteria > Pseudomonadati > Pseudomonadota > Alphaproteobacteria > Hyphomicrobiales > Rhizobiaceae > Ensifer > Ensifer sp. ZNC0028. Next base: position 67,367 of record NZ_JTLA01000103.1, on the reverse strand, counting down.
CTGACAGCCGACAGACCGCCGACAAAGGCTTGACGGCCGACGCGGGTGAACTGGTGCACTGCGCAGCCGCCGCCGAGAATGACGCGGTCCTCGACCGTGACATGGCCCGCCAACATCACATTGTTGGACAGGATAATGTTGTTGCCGAGGCGGCAATCATGCGCCACGTGCGAGTTGGCGAGAAAGAGATTGTTATCGCCGACAACCGTCTTGCCGCCATGTTCGACGGTCCCGGTGTTCATCGTCACGCCTTCGCGGATCGTGCAATTGGAACCGATCAGAAGTTCGGTATCCACAGCACTGTGATGAACGCTCTGGGAATCACCACCGACCACGGCGTTCGGGAAAATCTTCGTTCCCTTGCCGACCGTCGTCCGGCCGATCACCACGGCATGGCTGAGAATCTCGATATCGTCGCCCAGAACGACTTTCGGCCCGATGTAGCAAAACGGGCCGATCTTGACGTTCTCGCCGATCACAGCCCCGCTCTCGACGACCGAGGACGGGTGGATCTTCGCAGATGCTGCAATCATGTTCAGGCGTCTTCCTTGCTGACGATCATCGCGCCGATATCAGCTTCTGCGACAAGTTGCCCGTCAACTTTTGCATCACAGTGAAATTTCCAGATATTGCCGCGCTGCTTCTGCTTCACGACATGGAATTCGACGCGATCGCCAGGCACAACCGGCTTGCGGAAACGGGCATTGTCGATGGTCATGAAATAGACCAGGTTCGTGCCGGTTCCGACCTTGCGGGCGCAGATCGCGCCAGCCGTCTGCGCCATGCCCTCGACGAGCAGGACGCCCGGCATGATCGGCTGCTCGGGGAAGTGACCGGTGAAATGCGGCTCGTTCGCCGAGACATTCTTGATACCGATCGCCGAATTGTCGCCGTCGATCTCGATGATGCGATCGACGAGCAGGAATGGGTAGCGATGGGGCAGCAGTTTCAGGATTTCCTGAATATCCGCCGTGCCGAGAACCGTTGCTGCTTCACTCATTCGCGCCGCCCTTCTTCTTTTTCTGTCTTTCCTCTGCCCGCATAGCCATTTCCGCGACGTCGCGCAGGAAATCGCGCATCGGGCGCGCCGGAATACCACCGTACCGTTCGCCTGCGGGAACATCGGCGGCCACGCCGCTCATAGCCGCGATCTGGACGCCGTCACCAACCGTGATGTGGCCATTGACGCCGCTGCCGCCGCCAATCATGACGCCATCGCCGATCTTCGTGCTGCCGGCAATGCCGACCCCACTGACGATGCCGCAATAACGACCGATGCGGACGTTGTGACCGATCTGAACGAGATTGTCGATCTTGGTGCCCTCGCCGATCACCGTGTCATCCATCGTGCCACGATCGATCGTCGTATTCGCGCCAATCTCGACGTGATCCTGGATGATCACCCGCCCGACCTGGACGATCTTGATCATCCCGCCTTTCGGACCCGGCGCATAGCCGAAACCATCCTGACCGATGCGAGCACCCGGATGGATGATGACACTGTTGCCGACGAGCGCGCAGAGCACGCTGGCGCCCGCAGAAATCGTGCAATCGCGGCCGATGCGCACGCCCGGGCCGATCACCGCGCCGGCTGCAATGCGCGTGCCGCGGCCGATTTCGGCGCCGGCGCCAACGACTGCCGTCGGTTCAACTTCGACATCGTCTTCAAGCCGCGCGGTCGGGTCTACGAACGCACCGGGCGCAATCCCGCTTAGGCTCGTATTGCGTGCCGGACGCATTGCAATCTCGTGCAACAACGTACCTGCAAGCGCAAAGGCCGTATGCGGCCGCGCTGTCAAAAGGACGGGAATATGGGCGGGGACAAGAGACGAAATCGTCTTGTCGCAAATGATCGCCGATGCCTCACAGGTCTCGAGTTCAGCGCGGCTCTTGCGAGACAACATATAGCAGACGTCACCGGGCTTTGCCCGATAGACCGGCGCTACGGAGCGGACAGCGCGGTCAGCGACCGCGACATCCACCAATTCCGCCCCAATTCGATCCGCCAGGTCGCCCAGGCGGATCCCATCGTGGGGCGGAAAAAACCAATTCTGTTCCATGTACACTCCAGAACGATCTTTTCTGGCAGTTCTGGACTGCTTCTTATCAGAACGACGAGGAAATGCCGAACTTCAGGTTCTGAACCTTGTCGAAATCTTCCTTGGCGATCGGCCATGCGTAGTCGACACGCAGCGGACCGAAGGGCGAAGCCCAGATCAGACCAACACCGACCGATGCACGCAGCGACGAGTTGTTGCCCTGCACGGTTTCGCCCGGGGCCATCTTGACCTGGTTGCTGTAAAGCGTGCCGGCATCAGCGAAGACTGCACCGCGGAAGCCGCTGTCACGCGGGATACCCGGAAGCGGGAACGTCGCCTCGGCCGAAGCCGTGAAGTAGGTCGTACCGCCGAGCGCATCGCCCGTTGCCTTGTCCCGCGGACCAACACCGTTGCGCTCGAAGCCACGGATGTCGCTGGTACCGAGCTGGAACTGGTCGAAGACCTGCAGATCGCTGCCGGTCTCGAAGATATGGCCAGCGCTACCGCCGAGCGAGGCGATGATGTCGGCTTCGTCGTTGACCGTGTAGTACCACTTGGCCTTACCGGTCATCTTGTAGAAGTCGGAGTCGCCACCGAGGCCGGCGAATTCATGCGTGAAGGTCGCAAGAATACCGTCATGCGGCAGCTGCGCATCGTCGAGCGTATTGTAGGTGATCGACTGCGAAACCGACGAACGGACCCAGTTGCCACCCTCGACCGCACGAACGTAAGGCGACGACAGCTTCGCAACGTTACCGCTATAGTCGAACTGCGTGAAGTTGTAGCGCAGCGTCGTCGAAAGGTTCTCGGTGATCGGCGCGGTTACACGCAGGCTGAAGCCCTGATCTTCGTAGCTGTAGTTGTCGTCATCGAAGTCGTTTTCGTTCTTGAAGACGTCGAAGCCTGCGGCCAGACGATAGCCAAGGAAATACGGCTCCGTGAACGAAACGTTGTACGTGCGGCTTTCGTCGCCACGACCAGCGGCAACGCGGATGTACTGGCCACGGCCGAGGAAGTTCTTTTCTTCGATCGAAGCTTCGACGAGGAAGCCACCACCGCTACCGGCGGAGTAACCTGCACCGATACCGAACGAACCGGTCGACTGGTCCTGCACATCGACGATTACGACAACACGGTCAGCGGCGCTGCCCGGAGCGGTCGAAACGTTGACGCTCGAGAAGTAGCCGAGAGCCTCAAGGCGACGCTTGGCACGCGCAACCATTTCCTGGTTGAAGGCGTCGCCTTCACCCATGTCGAACTCGCGACGGATGACGTAGTCACGGGTACGGGTGTTGCCGCGGATTTCGATACGCTCGACATAAGCACGTTCGCCCTGATCGACGAGGTAGTCGACCGAGATCGTGTGGTTGCCGAGATCGCGGTTGCCGCGCGGCGTGACGCGGGCGAACGGGTAACCGGCCGAAGCGACGCGCTTCGAAATTTCGGTCATCGTCGCCTGGACGTCCTTGGCCTTGTAGACCGAACCCTCACGGCTCACGACGAGCCCCTTCAGTTCTTCGGCATTGACACCCTCAACGGTCGATTCGACGTTAACCGAACCAAAGTCGTAGCGCGGGCCTTCTTCGACGGTGATCGTCACCGTGTACTCGTTGGTCGCCTCATTCAGGGCCGCATCCGACGAAACGACTTGGAAGTCGGCGTAGCCGCGGTTGTAGTAGAACTGACGCAGCAGCTCTTCGTCCGCACGCAGCTTGTCGGGATTGTAGACGTCCTTCCGCGTAATGAAGGAGAAAACGCCCGATTCCTTCGTCGCGATGACCGACTGCAGACGGCCGTCGCTGTAGGCTTCGTTGCCAACGAAGTTGATCTGGGAAATCTTGGTGCGCTCGCCTTCGTTGATGACGAATGCGAGGTTGACGCGACCTTCGGCGACAGGAACGACCTGCGTCGTCACCGTGATATCGCTTCGACCGATCGCCGCATAGGCGTCCTTGATCGACTGGATGTCCGTCTCGACCGTCGCTTCGCTGTAAGGACCGAGCGGCTGCGTGCGCACGACGCCCTGCAGCTTGTCGTCCTTGATCTTGCGGTTGCCGTTGAAGACGACCTGGTTGACGAGCTGATTCTCGCTGACGTTGACGACCAGCGTGCCGCCGGAAACGTTGATGCTGACGTCGGAGAAGTAGCCGGTCGCATACAGGCGCTTCACGGAAGCGTCGATATCGGTGTTGTTGAAGCTCTTGCCCGGGACGATCGTGATGTTCGCACGAACCGTCTCAGCGCTGACGCGCGTGGCGCCGCGAACTTCGACACGATTGATGACCGCAGCTTCTGCAACGGACGTGCCTGCGAGCAACCCAACACCAGCGCCGGAAACAACAATGCTTGTTGACAGCGCAGCCGCCGACACCGCGTTCAAAAACCTTGAACCAGCTTTCATGTTCAAATCTTACCTTTTCCAAACGTCGCGCGGCAGTTTCGTGCCGACTCCGGTCACGGTTGCCGTTTTAACCGCTTTTCCCATACAAGCAAGCCAGCTCGTTAATTTCTGTTTACTTCAATTCGAACCGTGGCTTAACGGCCACTACAGCCTCGATTTATCGTAAACAAAACCTTTCGTCGCAAGCCGTTGAAAACCAATCGTTCACAGTATCCGTCGAAATCCCCCTCGCCGTTTCCCCGGCCGAACGCTAGCCGAAGAACATCGATATGTCGTTCCAGGTGGCAAAGACCATGAGCATCAGCACCATGGCAAAGCCGATCCGATAGGCGACATCCTGCGCGGCCGGGCCTACCGGCCTTCCGCGCAAGGCCTCAACCGCATAGAACATCAAGTGGCCGCCATCAAGCACCGGAACGGGCATGAGGTTAAGCAATCCTATGGAAACAGACAGGATCGCGGCAATATTCAGCAAAAACGGAATTCCAAGCGTCGCCATCTGCCCCGAAACCTTGGCGACGCGGATCGGTCCACCGATCTGATCCGCCTTCATCCGCCCGGTCACGACATTGGAGAGATAGTCGAAGGTGCCGGTGACGACATGCCAGCTTTGCAGGACGCCCTGCCCAACGGCCTCGATCGGACCGTAATTGACGGTGCGGAAATTACCGGCCTCCTGATCGGTCAGGATACCGATGACGCCGATTTCCATCTTGTTGCCGAACTGGTCCGTGAGCTCGGTGCGCTGCGGCACCATGGACAGATCGAGCATCGCGCCGTTGCGTTCGATGCGAATCGAAATCGGCATTTCCGGACGGACGCTGACATAGCGGCGAACGTCGTCGAAGGTGACGACCGGCGTGCTGTCGATCGAAATCAGTCGGTCTCCGGGTACGACGCCGGCCTGCGCAGCCGCACTGTTCTCATTCACCCGCGCAACCACCGGATCGGCGACCTGGCGTCCGTAGACGGAAAACAGAACGGCAAAGATGACGATGGCGAGAATGAAGTTTGCGATCGGCCCGGCAGCGACGGTTGCCGCGCGCTTCCACAATTTGGCGCCGAGGAAGGTCTGGCTGCGCTCTTCTGGCGCCAGCGCCTCCAGGCGCTTGTAGTCCGGCACGCTCGCCGCATCCTCGTCGCCGTAGAACTTGACGTAACCGCCCAGGGGAATCGCCGCCAGTTTCCACCGGGTTCCGTGCCGGTCGGTCCAGCCGACGAGTTCAGGGCCAAAGCCGATCGAAAAAGCGAGAATGCGGATGCCCGACCAGCGGCCGACGAGGTAGTGGCCCATCTCGTGTACGAACACCAGCAGCGTCAGCACCAAAAGAAATGGGATGACGTAGCCGGTCAGAATCTGAAGGGCATCAAACAGATATGTCATGAACGTTCCTCAAGCACCCATGGGCCTAAGCTCAAAGGCTATACAGGACTGATCCGAAAGCGATCTGGCGCCCATCGCTGACGAAATACTGAACCATGACCAGAATCAACGCCGCGACGCACGCGAAAATCAATCCATCGACCCGATCCATAACGCCGCCATGCCCCGGAATGAGACGGCTGGAATCCTTCACCCCAAAACGGCGCTTGATGAAGGATTCGAACAAGTCTCCCACTTGGCTGGCGACAGAAAGCACCAGCGCAATGATCGGAATCCGGAGATCTTGCAGCGAAAAATAAGCCATAAAGACGGCAACGCCGGCGAGGATGCCGCAAATTGTGCCACCGATGGCGCCCGACCACGTCTTGCCGGGCGATATGCGCGGGGCGAGCTTCGGTCCTCCGATCGCGCGGCCGGTAAAATAGGCGAAGATATCGGTCGCCCAGACGACGGCAAAGACGAACAGCGTCGCCATCAGGCCGAGATCGTCGGCGCCGCGAAGCGCGGCAAGCGAAATGCCGGTCAGTCCGGCATAGGCGATGCCACCCGGCAGCCACCAACTGGTCTTCTGCAAGGATACCCAAAGGACGGTGAGCACAACAAAGGCGGCCAGGACCGGAAGGCTGTAGCCGATGTATCCGGTCACGATCAGGCCGGCGATGATGACAATGGCCAGCCAACCAACGGCGTTGCCCTGGAAATCCCCTTCCTGGAGGCCAGTGATCGTCGACCACTCGTAATACACCAGCAGCGCAATCAGCGCCGAGAGAAGCTGGAATGCCAGGCCGCCGAACCAGGTCGCCGCCAGTGTCACCGCCGCGAGGACCACGCCCGAAGCGATACGAAGCTTGAGTTCAGTCTGCATCAGGAACCAACCGCCAGCGTGGGCTCGGTGACGCCGCCGAAGCGGCGCTCGCGGCAGGCGTATTTTTCAAGAGCCGCCAGGAACGTCTCGCGGGTAAAGTCCGGCCACAGCTCCGGAACGAAGATCAATTCCGAGTAGGCGCCCTGCCACAGAAGGAAATTCGAGAGACGCTCTTCGCCGCTGGTGCGGATGATCAGGTCCGGATCCGGGATGTCCGATGTGTCGAGCGTCGCCGAGATACGTTCGGGGGTGATGTCCTCGGGCCGCAACCGTCCTTCGGCGACTTCCGTCGCCAGGCGCCGCATGGCCCGTGTCATTTCATCCCGCGCGCCGTAGTTGAAGGCGATAACAAGCGTGATGCCGGTATTTGCCCGCGTCGTCTCCTCCGCCTCCACCAGCAACGGTAGAATGTCACCCCGGAGGTTGGAGCGGTCGCCGATGACGCGGATGCGCACATTCTCGCGGTGCAGGTCGGCAAGATCCCGGCGGATGAAGGTCTTGAGCAACCCCATGAGATCGCTGACTTCCGCCGCCGGCCTGCTCCAGTTTTCCGAGGAAAAAGCAAAAAGCGTTAGGTAGCGGATCCCCAGCTCGCCCGCCGTCTTGACGGCGGCGCGAACGGTCTCGACGCCCTTGCGGTGCCCCATCGTGCGCGGAAGCCCACGCGCGTTCGCCCAACGCCCGTTGCCATCCATGATGATGGCAACATGTTCCGGAACGGTCGTGGAAGTGAGGTTTTGCATAAGGCGTCCGCGAAAGGAGACTCAGATCACGAGCAGATCAGACCTGCATGATTTCCTTTTCCTTCTCGACGAGCAAGCGGTCGATATCGGAAATCGTTTCGTCGGTCATCTTTTGCACGCGCTCGGACTGAGAACGGCTGATATCCTGGCCGATGTCGCCATCCTTTTCGGCTTTTTTCAGGTCGTCCATGCCATCGCGACGAACGTGACGCACGGCGACCTTCGCCTTTTCGGCGTAGTCATGTGCCACTTTGACGAGCGACTTGCGGCGCTCTTCGTTGAGCTCCGGCAGCGGAATGCGCAGGTTCTGGCCGTCGATGATCGGATTGAGGCCGAGGTTCGATTCGCGAATGCCGCGATCGACGGCGCCGACCATCTGCTTGTCCCAGACCGAGACGGACAGCATGCGCGGCTCGGGAACCGTGATGTTCGCCACCTGGTTGAGCGGCACGCGCGAGCCATAGGCTTCGACGGTCACCGGATCGAGAACGTTCGCCGACGCGCGGCCGGTACGGAGCGACGCGATATCGCTCTTGAATGCGGAAATGGCGCCATCCATGCGACGCTTCAGTTCCTTCAGGTCAACACCTTCACTCATGGTCGAAACTCCCGTTCTATCATGCGCCGGCCGCAAGGCCGTTCTGCAGCTTCTTAGTTGTCTGTGACGATGGTCGCGCGACCGCCGCCGGTCAATATTTCCGCAAAGCCACCCTTCTCATGAATGGAGAAGACAACGATCGGAATGGCATTTTCGCGTGCGAGCGCGACGGCGGCAACATCCATGACGGCAAGGCCCTTCTCGAGGACTTCGCTGTGCGTCAGGCGGTCGAAGCGGGTCGCAGTCGGATCCTTCTTCGGGTCGGCGGAATAGATGCCATCGACCTGCGTGCCCTTGAAGATCGCCTGCGCGCCCATTTCGGCGGCGCGAAGGGCGGCGGCAGAATCGGTCGTGAAGAAGGGGTTGCCGGTGCCGCCGGCAAAGATCACGACGCGGCCGAGGGAAAGATGGTAGAGCGTTGCACGCTGCGAGAAGCTCTCGCAGATCTCCGGCATCGCGATTGCCGAGAGCACCACCGTGTCGATGTCGAGCTTGCGCAGCGACGTTGCGAGCGCCAGCGCGTTGATCACGGTTGCCAGCATGCCCATGTGGTCGCCGGTCACCCGGTCGCCACCCTTGGAAGCGACGGCCACGCCGCGGAAGATGTTGCCGCCACCGACAACCACGCCCACTTCGACGCCCATGGCACGGGCCTCAGCGATATCTGCGGCGATCCGGTCGGCGACCGCGACATCGATGCCGAAGCCCTGGCTGCCCATCAGGGCTTCGCCGGAGGCTTTGAGTAGAACGCGTTTGTAGAGTGGCTCGGCCGGCATCATCGCTCCTGAACAGATCGGCGCGCGTGCGCACGAAGGCGGCGCACAGCGCATAAGGACACATTGCGCTCCATGGTTTCAACCGCAACGGCGTATTTTCCGGCGGGTCCAGCGCATTGACGAAGCCGGATACACGAAGGGCACCGCGTTGTCACGCGATGCCCCAAGGTTTTCCCAATATGGGTGAAGAAATCAGCCCTTGGCGACGGCTGCAACTTCTGCAGCGAAGTCGGACTCTTCCTTCTCGACGCCTTCGCCGAGCAGCAGGCGAGCCATACCGGTGACTTCGATCGGTGCGCCAGCGAGCTTTTCAGCGTCCTTGACGGCCTGACCGACGGTGATTTCCGGGTTCATGACGAAGGCCTGCGACAGCAGAGCGACTTCTTCGAAGAACTTGCGCATGCGGCCTTCAACCATCTTTTCGATGATGTTGTCCGGCTTGCCCGAGGCGCGCGACTGTTCGATGAAGACGTTGCGCTCGCGCTCGGCGACAGCGGCGTCGACTTCGTCGGCGCGGATCGCGAGCGGGTTGGTCGCAGCGATGTGCATGGCGACCTGACGGCCGACCGAGTACAGCACTTCCTTGTCGCCGACCGACTTCAGCGCGACGAGAACGCCGAGCTTGCCGATGCCGTCGCCAGCAGCGTTGTGGATGTAGGTTGCAACAACGCCGTCTTCGACCTTGAGCAGAGCTGCGCGGCGCAGCGTCATGTTCTCGCCGATGGTGGCAATCGCATCCTTGATGGTCTCATCGACCGACTTGCCGGTTGCCGGGTAGTTCGCAGCGGCGATGGCTTCAACCGAGCCGTCGGTCGTCAGCGCTACATTGGCAACGCCGCGGACGAGTTCCTGGAACGCTTCGTTGCGGGCAACGAAGTCGGTTTCGGAGTTGATTTCGACGACGACGGCCTTGACGCCACCGCTGACAATACCGATGAGGCCTTCAGCAGCCGTGCGGCCCGACTTCTTGTCGGCCTTGGCGATGCCCTTGGCGCGCAGCCAGTCGATCGCAGCTTCCATGTCGCCGTTGGTTTCGGCGAGCGCCTTCTTGCAGTCCATCATGCCTGCGCCGGTCTTTTCGCGCAGTTCCTTCACCATTGCTGCAGTTACACTCATCTTATTGCCTCTTTGTCTGTTGGTTGGCGCGCTGCCCTTGAGGGCGCGGTACCAGGAGGTGTGGCAGGGAATGGCTTTTCATTGTGACACCGTGATGACTGCATCATCGCGGGCATTGTCCGGATCCAAGGATCCGAATGGATCGGCGCCACCCCTGGCTGAAAAGAACAAGGCCGTTTTGACTTTCATCACAAACGGCCTTGTCCCGACATTTCATTGGGGGCGGCAGAGTTTATCTGCCGCCAAGGCCCGATCAGGCGTCGGAGGCCTCGTCGAGCGCCGGCTCAACCGGAGCTTCGGCGGATGCGCCGAGGTCACGGCCCGATGCGCCCTGCTGGCGTGCGATGCCGTCGATGGCAGCGCGTGCGATGAGGTCGCAGTAGAGAGCGATGGCGCGCGAAGCGTCGTCGTTACCCGGGATCGGATAGTCGATCTGGTCCGGATCGCAGTTCGAGTCGATGACTGCGACAACCGGGATGCCGAGGCGCTTGGCTTCGTCGATCGCGATCGATTCCTTGTTGGTGTCGATGATGAACATCAGGTCCGGCGTGCCGCCCATGTCGCGGATACCGCCGAGAGCGCGGTTCAGCTTTTCGCGTTCGCGCTCGAGGTTCAGGCGTTCCTTCTTGGTGAAGCCCGAAGCTTCCGAAGCGAGGATTTCATCGAGCTTGCGCAGGCGCTGGATCGAGTTCGAAATCGTCTTCCAGTTGGTCATCATGCCGCCGAGCCAGCGAGCGTTGACGTAGTACTGGGCCGAACGCTTGGCAGCGTCAGCGATGATTTCGGACGCCTGGCGCTTGGTGCCGACGAACAGAACGCGGCCGCCGTTGGCAACGGTGTCGCTGACGATCTGCAGGGCGCGCGACAGCATCGGCACGGTCTGTGCGAGGTCGATGATGTGAACGTTGTTGCGATCGCCGAAAATGTACGGCTTCATCTTCGGGTTCCAGCGGTGCGTCTGGTGGCCGAAGTGAACGCCAGCTTCCAGAAGCTGACGCATGCTAAAATCAGGCAATGCCATGCCTTTTCTCCTTTTCCGGTTTAACCTCCGCGAAGCGTCGAGCATGTCTTTCGACCGGCCCACCGGCGGAACGATCCGGATTTCTCCCGGAACATCCCAAGCTTCACGTGTGGAATGGGCAGCCCCTTAACGGCAACCGCCCGATAAATCAAGCCGCAAACGCCGCTTTTTACCGCAATCGGCTATTTGCAGTCCTCGGATTTGAACACTTCGAGATCCGCAAGCTTGCCGCTCAGGACGAAATCGCCGTAGTCCATCGTCAGATCGCGGGTAATCCCATTCTCGTAGAGCTTGAACGACATGCGGTAGATCGGCAGCGCGTCGCCGCTCTTGTCGTCGTTGAAGTAGGAGATGGTCACCGGCCAATAATTGTCGCCGCTGAGCTTACCCGCCTTGCCGGCATCCGGTTCGTCCGCCGAGGGCTTGCGCGACTTGCCGACGAAGGTTGAGGTGATCAGGGTCTTGTCGCCCGAATCGGAGCCGTCGAAGATGCGTGCCTCAAAGAGGCTCTCGCCCTTCTTCGCCCGCGAGATCACTTCCATCATGTGCGCGGTCGGAAACCGGCTCGCCGCGAGTTCTATTTCGCGCTTGTCGGGCGCGGTCAGTTCGACCTTGACACCCGCCTTATCCTCATGCGCCGTCCCGCGCACTTCCTTGTCCAACTTCTCGTCGGTGAAGGAGCGGGTCAGGAAGCGGAAGTTACCGTTCTTCAGGTCCTCGTAGGTGGTCGTCTGCTGATCGGTCAGGCGCACTTCCTCGCCGGTATCGACCTGGGTGACGAAACGGAAGCTGACGGTATAGCCCGCGCAGGCCGAGCCATTGAACTCGTAGACCATGCGACCATACATGCCGGCGATACCGGAACGATCCGACGCATCCTTGAGTTCGAGATCATAGACGGCACGGTGCGGCACAAGGGCGTTTGCGTACGCCGCCGTGGCGCCCGATAGTGTCATGACGGCGAAACAGGCGCTGCCCAAAGTGGCGAGACCGAAGCCTTTATGAAACATCCGTTTCCTCCTGTTGGACTCGCCGGCAATGCTATAAACAAGCGTTCGGCAGAAGCGAGGCGGCGTTCGCAGGAAAAAGCCGGCGCCCGCCGCGATCCGGCCTGAATGCAGGATTTTAACACAAAAGACAACAATGGAGCTTTCCATGTCGGCAGAGATCGAAGCGCGCCTCAAGGACCTCGGAGTGACCCTTCCCCAGGCTGCGACCCCGGTTGCAAACTACGTGCCCTACGTCATCAGCGGCTCGATGCTCTACATCTCCGGACAGCTTCCGATGGAAGACGGCAAGGTCGCCGTGACCGGCATCGTCGGCAAGGATGTGGACGTTGCCCGCGCACAGCGCGCCGCCGAACTCTGCTCGATCAACATCCTCGCTCAGGCCAAGGCAGCACTCGGCGGCGATCTCGGGCGCATCCGCCGCCTGGTGAAGATCAATGGCTTCGTCGCCTCGACCCCGGAATTCGTCGAGCAGCACCTCGTCATCAACGGCGCGTCCAACCTGCTCGCCACCGTGCTCGGTGAGGCCGGCAAGCATGCGCGCGCCGCCGTCGGCATGGCTTCCCTGCCGTTCAACGCCGCCGTCGAGATCGACGCCGTCATCGAAATCGCCTGACAGAGTGCCCGACATGGCTGACATTTCCTGGCTGAAGGCCCAACCGATTGCCCATCGCGGCTATCACGACATGAACAAGCAGGTGTGGGAAAACACGCTTTCGGCCTTCTCCCGCGCCATCGACGCCGGCTTCGCGATCGAATGCGACCTGCAATATACCGCAGACAGCATTCCGGTCGTCTTCCACGATGACGACACCCAGCGCCTTTGCGGCATCAAGGGCGACGTGCGCGCCCGCACCGCCGGCGAACTCGGTCTGATGGCGATCGGCGGCACGAAGGACAAGGTGCCGACGCTGACGCAGATGCTGCGCCTGGTTGCCGGCAAAGTACCGCTCGTCATCGAGCTCAAGGGCCGCAAGGGCGATGACGAGGGCTTTGCCGCCGCCGTGCTCGAAACGCTCGAAGGCTACAAGGGTCACGTTGCGCTGATGAGCTTCGACCACTGGCTGCTCAAAGACCTGAAGGCGCTCGACGCGCCCTACCCGCTGGGCCTCACCGCGGAAGGCGCCAATCCGGAGACTTTCTTCGTGCACGAGGAAGCCATGCAGCTGGGGCTCGATTTTATCTCCTACCACTACGGCCACCTGCCAAACTCGTTCATCACCAAGGAACGGACGCTCGGCAAGACGATCATCACCTGGACCGTGCGCGACCGGCAGGCCGAAGCCTACACGTTCGCCCATGCGGATCAGATGACCTTCGAGGGTTTCGACCCGCGGGAGGCCCTGGTTTCCTAACGTAATGTCAGACGCCGTCACCCTCCGCATTGCGCAATCCTTCACCGATATACCGGCGGCACGCTGGAACGTGCTGTCCGGTGCATCGAAGGCGTTTCCCGGCGGTGTCTACAATCCCTTCCTCTCGCATGCCTATCTTTCGGCGCTCGAGGAGTCCGGGTCGGCGACGGCCAAGACCGGTTGGCTCGGCCAGCATCTGTTGCTCGAAGGTGGCGATGGCCAATTGCGCGGCGGCCTCGTCTGCTATCTGAAGAGCCACAGCCAGGGTGAATACGTTTTCGACCACGGTTGGGCCGACGCCTTCGAGCGCGCCGGCGGCCGCTACTACCCGAAACTGCAAAGCTCCATCCCCTTTACGCCTGCGACCGGACCACGGCTGCTTACGGCACCGGATGAAAACACGAGCGCCGTTCAGGATGCGCTTGCGGCGGGCTTGAAGGAGCTCGCCCGCAGACACGATGTCTCATCGGCCCATGTGACTTTCGTGCCCGAAGCCGAGATCCCTGCGCTTGAACGCGCCGGGTTCCTGCACCGCACGGACCAGCAATTCCACTTCACCAACGAAGGCTATGGCTCCCACGCCGATTTTCTGGAGACCCTTGCCTCACGCAAGCGCAAGGCGCTGAAGAAGGAGCGCAGGGCTGCGCTCGAAAACGGCATTTCGATCGACTGGCTGACCGGCAGCGACCTGACGGAAGCGATCTGGGACGAGTTCTTCACCTTCTACATGGACACCGGCGGGCGCAAGTGGGGCCGCCCCTATCTGACGCGCGCGTTCTATTCGCTGATCGGCGAACGCATGGCCGACGACATCCTGCTGGTGATGGCGCGCCGCAACGGCCGCTACATCGCAGGCGCGATCAACTTCATCGGCGGCGATGCGCTCTACGGTCGCCACTGGGGCTGCATCGAGGATCACCCGTTCCTGCATTTCGAGGTCTGCTATCACCAGGCGATCGATTTCGCGATCGCCAAGGAGCTGAAGCGCGTTGAGGCCGGCGCCCAGGGTGAGCACAAGCTTGCGCGCGGCTACATGCCCGTCACCACCCATTCCGCCCATTTCATCACCCATCCGGGGCTCGCCCGCGCCGTCGGCGACTATCTTCAGCGCGAGCGCAGGGATGTGGAGGAAACGGGCGAAATCCTTGCAGAGCATGGACCTTTCCGCAAAGGTGACCGGCAGGACGACTAAGCCGCTTTTCGTGAAGCCGGTTTCATTAGACGAGGAAGAACAATGAGCTACGACGACAACAACATCTTCGCCAAGATCCTGCGCGGCGAAATTCCCTCGCATCGCGTCTATGAAGACGACGCGACGATCGCCTTCATGGATGTCATGCCGCAGGCCGAAGGCCATCTCCTCGTGGTGCCGAAATCCCCCTCGCGCAACCTGCTCGACGCCGATGCCGCAACGCTGCCGGCGCTGATTGCTACCGTGCAGAAACTGGCCGTTGCCGCCAAGGAAGCTTTCGACGCCGATGGCGTGACGATCATGCAGTTCAACGAAGCGCCGGCCGGACAGTCGGTCTTCCATCTGCATTTCCACGTCATTCCGCGGCAAGCAGGCGTGCCGCTGAAGCCGCATTCCGGCACGATGGAAGACGGCGCCATCCTCGCGGCCAATGCCGAAAAGGTAAGGCAGGCGCTCTAATCGCGCTCATATCATCCACTCGGGGAACCAGGAGCCGGCGAAGCCGGCTCTTTAACAGACGGTCAGTTGAAAGACCTCGCCTCGGCCTAAAAGCCCAACCACCACAGGCCCAGCGCCAATGCGGCAATCGCTGAGGCGATCCCGGTTGCCGGCTTTCGTCCAAACAGGAAGAAGGCGGCAGCCCCAAATGCGACGGCGCCGGCGCGCAGCCATAGCGGGGATTGTTCGAGTACGCCCGTGGGATAGAGAATGAGCTTTGCGATGACCGCTGCGACCAGCGCGGTAGCCACTGCCCTCACCCAGTTCAGTGCCTCGGAATCATCGCGCAGCTTGTTGCCGGTGATGACACCAAGCCAGCGCCAGATGTCGGTCGCCAGCCAGCCGGCAATCGCGATGAAGACATAGGCCCACCACCCATCCTGCCAGGTCATGCTCCCACCTCCTTGCGTTGGCGCCAGAGGCGTTCGACCAGCCAGGCAAGCGTGCCGCCGACAAGGCCGGCCAGCAGAATGTCGAATTCCGGAAACAGCCAGTAGAACAGCGGCCCGCCGGCAAGACCGAAGAGCAACGCCACGTAGACGACGGGGTGGCGCGCCGAATGCCAGATCGAGGCGAGGAAGTAGACCGGCGTCAGGAAGAAGAGGCAGCCGGCGACGATTGGTGGGAAATCGGCGACGAAGTGGTAGACGACGGCGACAAGCAACATGTTTGCCGCCACCAGAGTGATACCGAAGCCCGCGAAAAAGGCGACGCGCCGCTCTCGCGGCACCTGCGGCACCTTCTCCATTGCGAACACCCAGGCGGTGATCGCGACGAAATGCGAGAGGAAGAGCAGAAGCCAAGTCGGCGTGCGCGACCCGCGCAATTCCGGTATCAGCGCGGCGACCATCGGCATCAGCCGGACGGACGACAGCGAGACCGCGAGGAAGGCGGTCGCAAGTCCCGCGCCACTCATCATCGAGCTCACGAGAATGACCTTGGCCGGGAGCGCCCAGACCATGCCGACCATGAAGACCACTTGCTCGACGGGGATGCCGGCCTGGGCCGTCAGCGAACAGAAGCCGACAAAGGACAGCATCAGAATGAAGGCCGGCAGGCTGAAGATGCCGCGCATGCCTTTCCCGAACCAGGCGAGCGAAGATTGCTCGTCTTCTTCTCTCTTCATCGGCGATTCCGGATTGTTTCCAACTCGACCACGACGACCCCGGATCGAATCGTCCGGGATCAGCAAGGCCGAATATAGGCTATCGGACCGGCCCGCGGGCGAAAAACCGCGCTGGGGTTTCTATTTCGTCCTCAAAGAAAAACGGCGCCGGATGGTTTGCATCCGGCGCCGTCGAACGTGTCTTGCGGGGTTACTTCTTGCGCGGCACCTTCGGCACCGTGCGGCCCTTTCTGGGAGCCACGTCGCCTGCCCCGGCTTCGTCATCCGTCGACGCCTTGGCGGCAGCCTTCTTCGGCTTGGACTTCGGCGCGGGCTCGGCGCCCACCTCTTCCTTGTCCTCGGCCTTCTTCGGCTTTGTCGCCTTCATTGCCGGGCGGGATACTTCCGCCTTCGGCTTGATCGGCGTTGTCTCCGGAACTGCATCGAGCAGCAGGCCCTTGGTGCCATCGGCCTTGGTGCCGATCGTCACCTTGACGACGCCGCCCTTCTTCAGCTTGCCGAAGAGGATTTCATCGGCGAGCGGCTTCTTGATGTTTTCCTGGATGACGCGGGCGAGCGGCCGCGCGCCCATCTTCTCGTCGTAGCCCTTCTCGGCCAGCCAGGCGATCGCCTCCGGCGCGAGGTCGAAGGTGACGTTGCGCTCGGCGAGCTGGGTTTCGAGTTGCATGACGAACTTCTGCACCACCTGGTGGATGACCGGGGTCGGCAGCGAAGCAAACGGAATGACCGCGTCCAGACGGTTGCGGAATTCCGGCGTGAACAGGCGGTTCAGCGCCTCTTCATCTTCGCCCGTACGCTTGGAAGAACCGAAGCCGATGGCGGCCCGGGCCATTTCCGATGCGCCGGCATTGGTCGTCATGATCAGGATGACGTTCCGGAAGTCGATCTTCTTGCCGTTGTGATCCGTCAGCGAACCATGGTCCATGACCTGCAACAGGATGTTGAACAGGTCCGGATGCGCCTTCTCGATCTCGTCGAGCAGAAGCACACAATGCGGATGCTGGTCGACGCCATCGGTCAGGAGGCCGCCCTGGTCGAAGCCGACATAGCCGGGAGGTGCACCGAGCAGACGCGAAACCGTGTGCCGCTCCATGTACTCCGACATGTCGAAGCGCAGGAGCTCGACCCCAAGCGAGGTCGCAAGCTGCTTGGCGACTTCCGTCTTGCCGACGCCGGTCGGGCCGGAAAAGACGTAGCAGCCGATCGGCTTGTTCGGTTCGCGCAGGCCGGCACGGGCCAGCTTGATCGACGAGGCGAGCGCCTCGATCGCCAGGTCCTGGCCGTAGACGACCGAGCGCAGTTCGCGCTCGAGGTTGGCAAGCACAGCTTCGTCGTCCTTGGAGACCGTCTTCGGCGGAATGCGCGCCATCGTCGCGATCGTCGCCTCGATCTCCTTCTCGGTGATCAGCTTGCGGCGCTTGCTGGCGGGAAGCAGCATCTGTGCGGCGCCGGATTCGTCGATCACGTCGATCGCCTTGTCCGGCAGCTTACGGTCGTTGATGTAGCGAGCCGACAGTTCGACGGCCGCCTTGATCGCCTCGTTCGAGTATTTCAGGTGGTGATACTCTTCGAAGTAAGGCTTCAGGCCCTTCATAATCTCGATCGCGTCGGCAATCGTCGGCTCGTTCACATCGATCTTCTGGAAGCGGCGGACAAGCGCCCGGTCCTTCTCGAAGAACTGACGATATTCCTTGTAGGTCGTCGAACCGATGCAGCGGATCGCACCGGAAGACAGTGCCGGCTTCAACAGGTTCGACGCATCCATGGCGCCGCCGGAGGTGGCACCGGCGCCGATGACCGTATGGATCTCGTCGATGAACAGCACGGCGCCCGGATAATCCTCGAGTTCCTTGACCACCTGCTTCAGGCGCTCTTCGAAATC
This sequence comes from Ensifer sp. ZNC0028, assembly GCF_000799055.1. Lineage (NCBI taxonomy): Bacteria > Pseudomonadati > Pseudomonadota > Alphaproteobacteria > Hyphomicrobiales > Rhizobiaceae > Ensifer > Ensifer sp. ZNC0028. The sequence continues at coordinate 49,364 of NZ_JTLA01000103.1, read as the reverse complement.
ACCACGATAGCGCGTACCGGCAAGCAGCGTGCCCATGTCGAGCGAGAAGATCGTCGCATCCTGCAACGCTTCCGGCACCTTCTTTTCAATGATGCGCTTGGCAAGGCCTTCGGCGATCGCCGTCTTGCCGACGCCGGGGTCACCGACATAGAGCGGATTGTTCTTCGATCGGCGGCACAGCACCTGGATGGTGCGGTTCACCTCGGCGTGACGGCCGATCAGCGGATCGATCTTGCCGGACTTCGCCTTCTCATTGAGGTTGACGCAATAGGCGGTCAGCGCGTCCTGCTGCTTCTTGGCGCTTGCCTCTTCGTTGTCGCGCGCGGGCTTCTGCTCGCTCTCGTGATCGTCGGAGCCGCGCACCGGGCGGGCTTCGGAGCTGCCGGGCCGCTTGCCGATGCCGTGCGAGATGAAGTTGACCGCGTCGTAACGGGTCATCTCCTGCTCCTGCAGGAAATAGGCAGCGTGGCTTTCGCGCTCGGCGAAGATCGCGACCAGCACGTTGGCGCCGGTCACTTCCTCGCGGCCGGACGATTGGACGTGAATGACCGCCCGCTGGATCACGCGCTGGAACCCGGCCGTCGGCTTGGAATCTTCGTCGTAGCCGGTCACCAGGTTCGAAAGTTCGTTATCGACGTAATCGGTTACGGTCTTGCGCAGCGTCTCAAGATTGACATTGCAGGCGCCCATCACGGCCGCCGCGTCGGCATCGTCGATCAATGCCAGAAGCAGATGCTCGAGCGTAGCGTATTCGTGGTGGCGCTCGTTGGCAAAAGTCAGTGCCTGGTGCAGCGCCTTTTCGAGGCTGGGCGAAAATGTTGGCACGTTAGTTCCTCATTTCTTTTCCATGACGCATTGCAACGGATGCTGATGCTGCCGGGCGAAATCCATCACTTGCGTCACCTTGGTTTCGGCGACCTCATAGGTGAAGACGCCGCACTCTCCCACGCCGTGATTGTGGACGTGAAGCATGATGCGGGTCGCCTCTTCCGGGTTCTTTTGAAAGAAGCGCTCCAGAATATGGATGACAAATTCCATCGGCGTGTAATCGTCATTCAAAAGCAGAACACGATACAAACTCGGCTTTTTGGTCTTCGGCTTGGTACGCGTGATGACGGACGTGCTGCGGTTGTTGCCGTTCCCCTCATCATCGCTACCTTGCTGCATCCGGACCGGCATGGCGATCATTCTTGTCAGTTCCTTGTCCAGCAGCGACCCATCGAACTCGGCCGCAGCCTGCTTGCCCTTTATCTAATGGTTCGTTTTCAGATTTTAAGACCGAACCAACACACTGCAATCATAATCGCACGTTGACCGGCAAGATTGATCAACTTTCTTTGGGCTGCGCACAGCTTATGCGAAAAACAAAAAGGCCGGTCGCAGCGCTGCGACCGGCCTTTTTATTGGGAAATTGTTCTAGCCGGTGATCAGGCTGCTGCAGCGGCTGCCTTGACTGCTGCCGTAGCCTTGGCAACCGGCGCTTCGTAGGGCTTGTAGGCGTCCTTGGCGAGGTCGGCATACATTTCACCGATCTTCGTTGCTTCGGCGACGAAGCCTTCGTAGCTCGACTTCACGAAGTTGGTCTGCAGTTCGAACGCAGCCTCGACGCTCTTGACGCTGGTCAGCTTTTCGACATGCGCGACGCTGTCCTCGAACGACTTCTTCGAAAAGTCAGCGGCTTCGGTCGCGATAGCCTGAAGACCCTTGGTCCAGGCGGAATAGCTCTTCACAGCCACGTCAATGGCTTCCTTGCTCTTCTTGTTTGCATCGTCGAAGTTGAACATCCGGTGTCTCCTTGGTGACGGCCTGATCTGGAGGCTTCAGTTTATGTGCACTGCACAAAAAGTCAAGACGAGTGTGCGATGCAATAAAATACAACAGATGCAACAACTTGATGAAATATCGCGGTCCGGCATGAAATTTCTTGCCGCATTCACTAAAGCCCCAAGGTGAGCAATGGCGAGCAATTGCCCAGCGAGACATCAACCTCCCGCACAAAACAATAAACCCCAAAAATCCCAGGGATTTTCGGGGTTTATACTGAAAGCGTCCGACGTTGGACCTTAGAGGTCGATGTCGAGGATCGCCATGGAGAAGTTGTAGGAAAGCTCGCCGTCTTCCTCGTCGCGGAAGACCACACCGAGGAACTCGTCACCGAGATAGACTTCAGCGGACTCGTCCTTCTTCGGGCGAGCCTTGACGACCATCTGCTGATTGAAGGTGCGCTTGAAATAGGCTTCAAGCTTGCGGATTTCTTCGGGCTTCAAAACACGTCTCCGTAGCCGTTTAAACTGTGCGGCGCTTCTCGCACGCTGCATCGGCGGGTGTAAACCCCTCGAAAGAGGCTACGCACCGGTTCCCGCATGTCAGATATCGAAGCTGGCAAGGATCTGGTCCATTTGGCGCGACGGTTCGGAACAACCGGCCTCGCCCACGACCTTTGCCGGCACGCCGGCCACGGTCGATTTCGGCGGCACCGGTTTCAGCACGACCGAACCGGCAGCAACGCGCGAGCAGTGCCCGATATGGATATTGCCGAGGATTTTCGCTCCGGCGCCGATCAGGACGCCATCTGCGATCTTCGGATGGCGATCGCTGCCCTCCTTGCCCGTGCCGCCAAGCGTCACGCCGTGCAGGATCGAGACATTGTCGCCGATGACGGCCGTCTCGCCGACAACGAGGCCCGTCGCATGATCAAGGAAGATGCCGCGGCCGATGCGGGCGGCGGGGTTGATGTCCGTCTGAAAGACGCTGGACGCGCGGCTCTGCAGGTAGAAGGCGAAATCCTTGCGGCCGCGCTTCAACAGCCAATGGGCCAGGCGATGCGTCTGTATCGCGTGGAAGCCTTTGAAATAGAGCACCGGCTCGAGGAATCGGGTGCAGGCGGGGTCGCGGTCGTAGACGGCCTGGATATCGACACGCAGGATGGTGCCCCATTCCGGCCAGTCCTCGAGCATTTCAGAAAAGGTCTGGCGCAAAAGGTTCGCTTGCAGATCCGGGTGATCCAGCCTTTCGCAGATGCGGTAGATCACGCTTTCTTCGAGGGAATGCTGGTTGACCACGGTGGAATAGAGGAAGGCCGCGAGCATGGGGTCGTGCTCGGCGGCGACCCGGGCTTCTTCGCGCAGGCTATTCCAGATCGGGTCCATAACTTTCAGCGCTTCTGCCTGGCGAAGTTCGGTCTTGGCGACCATCGTCGCTCTCCTTCCTTGTCCGTGCCTGCCATCACTATAGGGGAAATCAGGCGTGACTTAAATGGCGTCTGGCGGCGACAACGATACGCTAGGCGCGATCGATCTCCGCCAGAAATTCGAGCACCGCTTTCTTGAAAACCCGGTCGCCGACGGCGAGCATATGGTCGCGGCCGGGAATGTCGAGCGCCCGCGCATGCGGCATCAACGCGGCAAGTTCTTCGGCCGATCCGGCGATATCATCGGTCGTCCCGACGCCGATCAGCGTCGGCTGCTCGATGCGCGCCATGTCCTGCGGCGTCAGCAGATCCCGCGAGGTCGAGATACATGCCGCAAGCGCCTGCCGGTCGCTCTTGGTCTGGTCGGCAAAGGCGCGGAACATGCGCCCGCGCGCATGGGTCACGTCGTCGAGCGACGGCGCCACCAAAGCGTCGGCAATCGGATCCCAATCCCCTACCCCCGACACCATGCCGATGCCGAGGCCGCCGAAGACCAGCGAGCGCACGCGGTCGGGATGCGCGAGCGCCAGGAAGGCCGAAATGCGCGCGCCCATCGAATAGCCCATGACATGGGCCTCGGCGATCCCGAGATGCCCGAGCAATGCAGCGGCGTCACCCGCCATCTGCTGCGGGCGATAGAGTTCCGGGTCATAGGGCTTGCTGCTCTTGCCGTGGCCGCGATTGTCGAGCGCGATGACGCGGTATCCGGCATCGCCCAGCGTCTTCAACCAGCCCGGAAACACCCAGTTGACGTTGGCGCTTGAGGCAAAGCCATGGATGAGCAGAATGGGCGCGCCGGACGGGTCGCCTTCATCGAAGAAGGCGATCTCCAGACCGTCATGATTGAAACGGGAAAACGGCGGCGGGGTGAGATCCATCTATTCATCCTCGGGCATATCGATCCGGCGCAACCTAGTTCGTCGCTTTGGCGGGCGAAACCCCGCACCGGCAAAAACCACAACTGCGGCAGCTTTGCCGCTACACATTTCCGGCAAAGCTGACTATGGTGCCGCCAAATTTGACCTTCAGACTTGCATTCATCGGAGCATGACATGGCCGGCCACAGCATCCCGCATTTCCAGAATGACGGCGGACATCAGGCAATCGAAATCGGCGTCAAGGAATTCATGTGCACCGGCGCATCCGTTCCCTACGATCACCCGCACATCTTCATCGACATGGGTGACGACAGCGAGAAGGTCTGCTCCTACTGCTCCACGCTCTACCGCTACAATCCGAAACTGAAGGCGACCGAAACCAATCCCCCCGGCTGCCTCTTCGCCCATAAAGCCGCCTGATAAGCGGCGATGTCGCGCCCCGTCGCGATCATCGGCGCCGGCATCGGCGGCCTCACGGCTGCCCTGTGCCTCGCCCGGCGCGGCTTCGAAGTCGACATCATCGAGCGGGCAACGGCGCTGACCGAAGTCGGCGCCGGCCTGCAGCTCTCGCCGAACGCCTCCCGTATCCTCATCGAACTCGGCCTGCTTGCGCAGCTTGAGAGCGTATGGACGGAGCCCGAACGCATCGGGCTCGTTGATGGCCGCTCCTTGCGCGCGCTTGCCAACGTATCGGCCGGAACCTTCGCGCGCCGCCGCTGGCATGCGCCCTATGGCGTTCTTCACCGCGCCAGCCTTCAGAAAATCCTGCTGCAGGCCGTTCAATCCGAACCGCGCTGCCGGCTCCACCTCGGGTGCCAGATCGACAAGCCCGGGGAACAGGCGATCGCGGACGTGACCGGGCGCAAGCCGGACGTCGTCATCGGCGCCGACGGCATCTGGTCGCGGCTGCGCGAGAGCGTGCCCGGCGCCGGCCGCGTCCGGTTTTCCGGCAATGTCGCCTGGCGAATGACGCTTGCAGCCGACATCGCCGCGGGCGTGCTGAAGCGCGACGACGTCACCGCCTTCCTCGGCCCGCACGCCCATCTCGTCGCCTACCCCCTGCGGGAAGTCGGCGGCTTCAACCTCGTCGCCATCATCGAGGGCAAGGAGACCGACGCGGTCTGGGTCGGCAAGGATTCGGACGAGCGGCGCCAGGATTGCCTGAACGCCTTTTCCGGCTGGAACCCAGGCATCCGCTCTCTTCTCGAGAAGGCGGTTGCGCCCACCTACTGGCCACTCTGCACCGTCGACGACGGCGCCTGGCAGGATGGGCAAAGGACTGTGCTGATCGGCGATGCGGCCCATGCAATGACGCCCTTTGCGGCCCAAGGTGCGGCCATGGCCATCGAGGACGCATTCGCGCTTGCGGCCTGCCTGTCTGAAGACCTCAGCGTCTCGGATTCCTTGCGGAAATTCGAAGCCCTTCGCCGGCCGCGCATCGCGCGTGTCCGCCGCCGCGCGGCCTTCAATCATTTCGCCTATCACGCCCGCGGCCCGGTGCGCATCGGCCGCGACATGGTGCTGAAGCTCAAGGGCGCCGACGCGCTCGCAGCCGACCTCGACTGGCTCTACGGCTACGGCGCGCCAGAACGCTAGAAAGCCGCAGCTCGCTGCAATTTGGCCCGGCTCACCCGGCGAACCTCACCCAGAAAAGCAGAACGCCGCGGATAACCGCGGCGCCCGTTCCTTCCTTGTCAGACTGCGTTTGCCGCAGCCAGGCCCGCTTCGATGTCGCGGCGGATATCCGGCACGTCCTCAAGGCCGATCTGCAGGCGGAGAACCGGTCCTTCCGTCGGCGCCAACGCCACCTTGCGATCGCCGAGACCGACGTGGACTGCGAGGCTTTCGAAGCCGCCCCAGGAATAGCCAAGCCCGAAGAGCCTGAGCGCATCGAGGAAGGCGTGCGCCTTGGCCTTGAAACGATCCGGGCTCTCCGCCTTCAGGACGAAGGAGAAGATGCCGCTTGCGCCGGTGAAGTCGCGCTTCCAGAGCTCATGACCGGGGAAGCTCGGCAGCGCCGGATGCAGCACGCGAGCCACTTCGTCGCGTGTTTCCAGCCACTTCGCCAGCGTCAGGGCGCTTTCCTGGTGCCGCTCCAGGCGGATGCCCATGGTGCGCAGGCCACGCAGGATCTGGTAGCTGTCATCGGGCGATACGCAGACGCCGAGTGTCACCATCGCCTCCGTCAGGGCCGGCCAGTGCTCGGCATTGGCCGAGACTGTGCCGAAGAGCACGTCCGAATGGCCGGACGGATACTTGGTCGCCGCATGGATCGACACGTCGACGCCATGGTCGAGCGGCTTGAAGTAGACCGGCGTCGCCCAGGTGTTGTCCATGGTGACGATGCAGCCATGGCGATGGGCGGCATCGGCGATGGCGCGGATGTCCTGCATTTCAAAGGTGTTCGAGCCCGGCGCTTCGGTGTGCACCAGGCGCGTGTTCGGGCGAATCAGGCTTTCGATCGCCGCCCCGATCATCGGATCGTAGTATTCGACCGTGACGCCGAGGCGCTTCAGCATCGTGTCGCAGAAGTGGCGCGTCGGGAAGTAGACCGAGTCGACGATCAGGGCATGGTCTCCGGCCGAGAGATAGGCGAGGAACGGCACCGTGACCGCCGCCAGCCCCGAGGGCACGAGGATCGTTCCGGCGGAACCTTCGAGTTCGTTGATCGCGTCGCAGAGCGCGTCGGTGGTCGGCGTTCCGCGGGTGCCGTAGGTGTACTTCTGCGCCCGCGTCTCCATGGTCTTGGCGTTCGGGAACAGCACCGTGGAGGCGTGCACCACCGGCGGATTGACGAAGCCGAAGTAATCGGAGGGGTTGTTGCCGCTGTGGGCGAGACGCGTGTTGATGCCTGCCTTGCCGTTCACATTGCCACTGTCTGCCATTGCTCATTCCGCTTCTTGATTTCGAATGCAAAACTCTTCGAACGAGCCACAATCGCGGTCAAGTGTCAAAAATCACGGAGTGTCGTTTTGACCGTTGCATGGCCACTTTTGGCGATTTTTCCGCCAGAGCGTGCTTCGCACCCCCAAGATCTGCCTAACTTTCTGGCTTGTTTCGAGTTTTTCACATGCAAAACCAGAAAATCGGCGGCCTCTCTTGACCCTCATGGAATTTGAGCATGAGATAGCCGACACTCGCGCCAGGAGGGTGGCGGAGGCTCACCGCGCTAGGAGACGCGACGGTGCAGACTGGAACTAACGACAACAGAAAAAGGTTCTAAAAATGGCAAAAAGAATTCTGACAGCTCTCGTTGGCGCTGCTGTCATGGGGATTGGCATACAGGCGGCTTCGGGCGCTACTCTTGATGACGTCAAGGCCAAGGGCTTTGTCCAGTGCGGCGTGAACACCGGCCTCGCCGGCTTCGCAGCGCCGGACGCTTCGGGCAACTGGAGCGGCTTCGACGTAGACTACTGCAAGGCAATCGCCGCCGCGATCTTCGCGGATGGCAGCAAGGTCAAGTACACCCCGACGTCCGCCAAGGAACGCTTCCCGGCGCTGCAGTCGGGCGAAGTGGACGTCCTTGCCCGTAACACCACCTGGACGATCAACCGCGACACCGCGCTCGGCTTCAACTTCCGCCCGGTCAACTACTATGACGGCCAGGGCTTCATGGTTCGCAAGAGCCTGAACGTCAAGTCGGCGCTGGAACTCTCGGGCGCTGCCGTCTGCGTGCAGACGGGCACCACCACCGAACTCAACCTTGCCGACTACTTCAAGGCGAACAACCTGCAGTACAACCCGGTCGTCTTCGAAAAGCTTGAAGAGGTCAACGCCGCCTATGACGCCGGCCGTTGCGACGTTTACACGACCGACCAGTCCGGCCTCTATTCGCTGCGTCTGACGCTGTCGAAGCCGGACGATCACATGATCCTGCCGGAAATCATCTCGAAGGAGCCGCTCGGCCCGGCCGTGCGCCAGGGTGACGACCAGTGGTTCGATATCGTCAGCTGGACCCATTACGCATTGATCCAGGCTGAAGAGTTCGGCATCACCCAGGCCAACGTCGAAGAAATGAAGAAGTCCACCAACCCGGACGTTCAGCGCTTCCTCGGCGTCGAGGCTGACACCAAGATCGGTACCGACCTCGGTCTCACCAACGAATGGGCCGTGAACATCATCAAGGCCGTCGGCAATTACGGCGAAGTCTTCGACCGCAACATCGGCGCCGGCAGCCCGCTCAAGATCGAGCGCGGCCTCAACGCGCTGTGGAACAAGGGCGGCATCCAGTACGCTCCGCCGGTCCGCTAAGGCGAACCGATAATAAGGGGGAAGCGGACAACCGCTTCCCCATCCCAACGATAAAAACACCCAAAAGGGTGAAAAGGGGAAAAGAGGCATTGCATGGCGATTGGCGTCACAACTACGCCTGAGAAATCGAAAGCGTCGGGGTCGTTCATCAACGACCCTCAGGTCCGCGGCATCTTCTATCAGGTCATCACTGTCGTCCTAGTCGGGGCCTTCGTCTATTGGGTGGCCGACAACACGATCGAAAACCTCAAACGGGCGAATATTGCTTCCGGCTATGACTTCCTCAGGGGGCGCGCCGGCTTCGACGTCGGGCAGTCACTGATCGCCTATACCAGTGATTCGACCTATCAGCGCGCACTGGTCGTCGGCCTGCTCAACACGCTGCTGGTCGCGGTCTGCGGTATTTTCACGGCGACCATCATCGGTTTTGCAGTCGGCATCGGCCGTCTGTCGCACAACTGGCTGATCGCAAAACTGTCGCTCGCCTATGTCGAGGTGTTCCGCAACATTCCGCCGCTGCTCGTGATCTTCTTCTGGTACAGCGGCGTTCTGGCGATCCTGCCGCAGCCGCGTGAATCGGCAGCGCTACCGCTGAACATGTTCCTCAACAACCGCGGCCTTGCCTTTCCGAAGCCGGTGCTCGGTGACGGCTGGCAGTACACGTTCTTCGCCTTCGTCATCGCGATCATCCTAAGCTTCGCCGTGGCGCATTACGCCCGCAAGAAGCAGGAGGCCACGGGACAACGTTTCCCGCTGCTCTGGACGGTTCTCGGGCTCATCATCGGCCTGCCGCTCCTGACGTTCTTCGCCACGGGATCGCCGATCACCTTCGACATTCCGGTCGCCGGCAAGTTCAACCTGACGGGCGGCTCGGTCATCGGGCCGGAGTTCCTCTCCCTGTTCCTGGCGTTGTCGTTCTACACCGCGGCCTTCATCGCCGAAATCGTGCGCGCCGGCATTCGCGGCGTGTCCAAGGGACAGACGGAAGCTGCCCACGCACTCGGCATCCGGCCAGGCCTGACCACGCGCCTCGTCGTCGTTCCGCAGGCGCTGCGCATCATCATCCCGCCGCTCACCAGCCAGTATCTGAACCTGACCAAGAACTCGTCGCTCGCCGTCGCCATCGGCTATGCCGATCTCGTGGCCGTGGGCGGAACGATCCTCAACCAGACGGGACAGTCGATCGAAGTCGTGACGATCTGGATCATCGTCTACCTGTCGCTGAGCCTCACGACATCGCTGTTCATGAACTGGTTCAATGCCCGCATGGCCCTGGTGGAGAGATAAGATCATGAACACACACCAGGGAACTTTTGTCCGCGCCTCGATGATCGAGGGTTCCGCCCCGCCGGCAGCGGAGGGGGGCGTCGTCCGTTGGTTGCGCGAGAACCTCTTCGCCACGCCGAAGGATACGGTGCTGACCATCATCAGCTTGCTGTTGCTCGCATGGCTGGTGCCACCGGCCATCCAATGGCTCTTCGTCGATGCGGCATGGACAGGCGGTGGCCGCGGCGTCTGCGCAACGGTTGCGCAAGGCGGCAGCCAGCCGGAAGGTTGGAGCGGCGCCTGCTGGGCGTTCGTCAACGCCAAGATCGATCAGTTCGCCTATGGACGTTATCCGCTCGACGAGCGCTGGCGGCCGACCTTGGTCGGCGTTCTCTTCGTGCTCTTCCTTGTGCCGATGGCGATGCCGAAGGTCCCGTACAAGGGCATCAACGCCATCCTGCTCTTCGCCGTCCTGCCGATCATCGCGTTCATCATGCTTCCGGGCGGCTGGTTCGGCCTGACCTATGTCGAGACACCGCTCTGGGGCGGCCTGATGGTGACGTTGATCCTGTCTTACGTCGGCATCACCGTGTCTCTGCCGCTCGGCATTCTGCTGGCGCTCGGGCGGCGGTCGCATATGCCCGTGATCAAGATGCTCTGCACCGCCTTCATCGAGCTTGTGCGCGGCATTCCGCTGATCGCAGTGCTGTTCATGGCCAGCGTCATGCTGCCCTTGTTCCTGCCGCAGGGCGTGACCTTCGACAAGCTCCTGCGCGCGTTGATCGGCGTGTCGCTCTTCGCTTCGGCCTATATGGCGGAAGTGGTGCGCGGCGGCCTGCAGGCGATCCCGAAGGGGCAGTACGAGGGCGCGGATTCGCTCGGCCTCAGCTACTGGCAGAAGACGAACCTGATCGTCCTGCCGCAGGCGCTGAAGCTGGTGATCCCCGGCATCGTCAACACCTTCATCGGCCTTTTCAAGGACACGTCGCTGGTGTCGATCATCGGCATGTTCGATCTGCTCGGCATCGTTCGCTTCAACTTCACGGACGCCAACTGGGCTTCTTCGGTCACGCCGATCTCAGGGCTAATTTTCGCTGGCTTCATATTCTGGCTTTTCTGCTTCGGTATGTCGCGCTATTCAGGTTTCATGGAACGCGTGCTCGACACGGCCCATAAACGATAAAATGAGGGGAGGATCGCATGGCAAACGCAGCCACTGCTTCCAAAATGACCGTATCTGCAACGGATGTTGCGATCGAAATCACCGGAATGAACAAGTGGTACGGGGACTTTCACGTCCTTCGTGACATCAACCTGAAGGTCATGCGCGGCGAGCGCATCGTCATTGCCGGCCCGTCGGGTTCGGGCAAGTCGACGATGATCCGCTGCATCAACCGGCTGGAAGAGCACCAGAAGGGCAAGATCGTCGTCGATGGCATCGAGCTCACCAACGATCTGAAGAAGATCGACGAAGTGCGCCGCGAAGTCGGCATGGTATTCCAGCACTTCAACCTCTTCCCGCACCTGACGATCCTCGAAAACTGCACGCTTGCTCCGATCTGGGTCCGCAAGATGCCGAAGAAGCAGGCCGAAGAAATCGCGATGCACTTCCTGAAGCGCGTCAAGATCCCGGAACAGGCACACAAGTATCCGGGCCAGCTCTCCGGCGGCCAACAGCAGCGCGTGGCGATCGCCCGCTCGCTGTGCATGAAGCCGAAGATCCTGCTGTTCGATGAGCCGACCTCGGCGCTCGACCCGGAAATGGTCAAGGAAGTGCTCGACACCATGGTGTCGCTCGCCGAAGAAGGCATGACCATGCTGTGCGTGACCCACGAAATGGGCTTCGCGCGCCAGGTGGCCAACCGCGTGATCTTCATGGACCAGGGCCAGATCGTCGAGCAGAACTCGCCGGCCGAGTTCTTCGACAATCCGCAGCACGAGCGCACCAAGCTTTTCCTCAGCCAGATCCTGCACTAGGATCGGCCGAGACGACACGAAAAAAGCCCGCCTCATCGAGGCGGGTTTTTTCGTTCTACCGTTCTCGATCCTACTCGACGCGATAGCGCAGGGTGCCAACCGACCAGTGGATGCCGCGCGTGTCTAGATCCTCGGTCCAGTTCTTCTGCAACCGCGCGACGATCTCGCTCAAGGTCTCGCGCGCATCGACCTCCACCTTGAGGCCTCGCGCTATCGGCGCAAGATCGCTCAGGTCGACCGCATCGCTGACGACAAGCGCGACGAAAATGCCGTCCCCCTCGCCCGATGCCTCGAAATCGAAGCCGTAATATTCATCCGGCAAGGTCAGCGGCACGCCCGGCGCCAGCGTCGTGATCTTTTGCGCAAACTCGTTCGGGAAGATCTGCGTTGCCTTGCCCTGAGCGTTGACGTCGAAAAGCAGGAGATTGCCGGCCGTGCGGCTGTTGACCGTCAGCTTGAAGACTTCGCCGGCCTTCATGGTGGTCGGCCTATCGATAGAGAGCATGACATCGTCGGCTTCGCTCTTTCCGATGATATCGCCGACGGCATCGATGGCACTGGCCGCCTGATAGGTCGGCACCGCTGCGTTCGGAGCAATGGCATACGCGCCCTGCCCGTTGCCATCCGCATCGCGCTTTTCCGGCACCATCGCACTGTCGCCGAGCGCCTCGGGCTTGCCTTCCAGTTGCGGGTCGAGATTGCCGCATTGTTCCTGCGAGGCGCAGTAGGACGCAGATTGCGCCTTTACATACTCCAGAAGCTCGGCGTTGCTCGTCAATCCGTTGCCATTGGCATCGGCAGCGTCGCCGGCCTGGCCGGCGACGAAGGCTGCGGTGAAGACACCGTGCCGATCCGCGGTCGGAAGCCGGACATCGTCCCATGCGACCTGATAGGGCGCCGCCGCGCTCCAGGCGGTCACCCCGGCTTCCACGAGCTTCGGCTTGTCGACAAGGGCAAGATCGATCCGAAGGCCGCGGGTCAGAGCTTGCTCGACCGGCTTGGCATCGGGACGCGGGAGAAAGCGGGCGCCTTCGATAGGCTTCGCGATGTCCTCGGACAGCGACCGGGAGATCGTGCCGGAGTGACAGGCATCGATCACAACCGTCACCGCGCGCCCCTTCAGGCGCTCCAGCACCACATCTATCTCGTCGTCGAGGACAGCGCCTTGCCAATCCGTCTCGCCGGCAGCGATGTCGGCAGGCGCAATCGCTTCATCCAGCCCATCCGCCTCATCGCCATCCGCATCGTTCACCTGCAGACCGTGGCCTGAAAAATAGAGATAGACGCGATCACCGGGCTTGGTCGCGTCGACGAGCCAGCCGTTCATGGATGACAGGATTTCCGCCCTGGTCGCCTGCCCGTCCTTCAGCACGCGGATCGACGTACTGTCGAAGCCGAGCCGTTCCGTAAGCAGCTTTTGCATCGCGATGAGATCGTTCGCCGGTCCCGGTAGCGAAAACTCCGCCGGCAGGTTCTGATAGTTGCCGACCCCGATCAGCAAAGCCCGATCGCCGGCGACCGCAGGAGCGGCGAGCAGCGTGAAACACGCAAGGATATGGAAGAACGACGCCCGCGATCTGAGGCTCGCGCTCATTGGCCCTGACCTCTCGTGTAAAGCGGTTGAACGGCAATCGTACTTTCGCTCCCCTCCAGGCGCGTTTCGAGCAAGCGCAGCAACGCCGCGGCATCGAGGTTCGAATTGGCGAAGGCGGCCGCGATCGCATCGACAGGCGCATTGGTCGCGATGGCGACCAGATGGTCCGCGCCGAAGGGTTTGACCACTTCCAGGTCACGCAGCTTGAAGGCGTGGCTTTCGCTTCCGGCAATCTGCACGTCGAGCAGCTGCGCTTCACCTGTGTTGGCGAGGTTGAAGACCAGCATGTTGGCATAGCCGCCCTGCGGCGCCTCCACATTCAGGCGGTCGCCGGCAAAATAGATGTCCTTGACGGGTTTTAGCGAAACGGCCCCCGGGCTCTGCGCCGCAAGCGCCTTCAGAAAATCCACCAGGATGAATTTGTCGACCACGCCCTGGAGCCTTTCGGGCGCGACATGTTCGGCAGCGACGTCCCCGTTCGGCGTATAGAAGACCCCGGATGCCGCCTCCCACCGATAGGGCATGCCATTGCCGCCGATATTGGCAAGATCAGGCATCTCACCGACGACGCGCAATGGCAGCGTACCCGTCCATCCGGTTTCGCGCGGCGACTTCAGCGTCTGCCTCGCGCCGCTCGCTGTTGGCGCCACGCCGACCTTGGCGCTGCGCGGCAGGGACAGCACGATCTCCTTGTCGGAGCGCGCCAGCTGCGGCGTGAAGTTCGGCACCTGCAGGGCTTCCGATTGCAGCTTGACGTTGGAAAAAACGTAGTCTTCGAGTTCGACCCGCGAAATCCGCCCGTCGCCATCGCGATCGGCAGCGCCTTCCAATGCACGGGCAAAGCTCCAGCTCAGGGCGCCGCGCGGCTCGCCGCCGATCACCACCTCCGGCGTCGGCTGGCTTTCCAGCGATGCGGCGAGGATCGTCACCTGCGACAGCTCCACATCCCTCACCTTGGCGCCGGTCAGCGCCTCCTTCGACGGCGGCGGCACCTTGGCGCGCACCATCGGCGCCAGCCGCGTCTTGCCGGAGATCGAGCGGTTCATGCCGCCGGAATAACAGCTGTCGGAAACGAAGAGCACGTGAATGCCCTTGGCTTCCGCCTCCGCGAACCAGGCGCTGAGTTCGTTGTCGACGATGATTTCGCTCGCCGTCTCCTCGGCACGCGCCCGGTCGAAGCCCGGCAATTCCAGAAACTCGTCGAGCCCGTCCTCCTCGGTGCCGGCGACCAGCTCCGGCATCTGCGCACCGTGCCCGGCATAGGTGAAGACGATCGTATCGCCGCGCGTCGCACCCGCGACCAAATCGATCCAGGCGGAGCGTATGGCCGCCTTCGTTGCCTGCTCGTTGACGAACTGGCGGATCGGACCGACGTCAGCCGCCTTCAGCGCCTGCGCCACGTCGAGCGCATCCTTGACCGCGCCGTCGAGGCTCACTTCGTGCGGATAGACATCGACGCCGACAACAAGCGCCGAGGTCGCCGCGTTGGCGTATGCAGGCAAGGCGATCAAGCCTGTCGCCAACAGGATTTCGCGCAGCCCCTTCACTTGCCCACATCCACTTCCACCCGCCGGTCGAGCTGGTTCAGCATCATCTCGTCATAGGCGCTTGGATCGTCCGGCTTGAACGGCTCCTCCTCGCCTTTGCCGACAACGGTCCAGGTGCCGGGATAGCCGGCATCGACAAGGTAATGCGCCAGGGCCTCGGCACGGGCGATCGACAAGACCATGTTCGCCTCTGGCGTGCCGACCGGATCGGTGTGACCGATCAGGGTGATTGCGGGCGGCTTTGCCGACTTCAGGCACTCGAACAGGTCCTTGGCCGACTCGAGACCTTCGGGCGTGAACTCGGCCGTGCCGAAGACATAGCGCACTGGCGTCGCCTTCTTCCGGATCGAGACACCGCGATAGGAGAACTTGCAGGCGCCGCGCGCGGCGAGCTTGACCGGCTTGGTTGCGGCGAGCCGCATTTCCGAGGCCAGGCGGTCCAGCCGCTCGATATAGGCCGTGTCCGGCGCCATCCAATCAGGCGTCAGTTCCTCGTTTGCCGCATCTTCCAGTGCCTGCTGATAGGCGGTCGCCGCGGCGTCGTAATCCTTGCGCTCGCGCTTGATGTCGCCGAGCGCGTCGAGGATCTGCCAGGGGCCGCCGGCGTCGCGGCTTGCGGCCGTCAGCTCCGTTTCGAAGGTCTCAAGCTTGGCGCCCTGCCCCACGGCCGCCGCAATGCGGTTGAAGGTTGCGAGCGCCACGACGCGCCGGGTCAGCGCGATCTCGGTCGCCGAGCAGCCTTTCACGTTTAAGGGATCGGCCGCCACCTTGGTGCCGGCCTCGTCGGCGCGGTTCAGCGCCTCCGAAGCCAGGCGAAGGCCGTCGCAGGCCACGGCTGGCGCGGTGAAGACCGCCAAAGCGGCCGAAGCGAGGAGAAATGCCCGTAGCAGAACCATGGCTCGCCCATCAATCCTTGATTTCGAACGTCACCATCTGAACACTGCTGGCACCAGCATCGCCCTGCGCCCGCTTGGCCAGGTTGATCGCCAGCCCCCGCGTCGGCGGCAACCGCGACGTCGCGACATACTGCCGTGCCTTTTCCACCGTCAGCCTCTGGTCTCCGAGCCCGCCGGCGCGACAGAAAGCCAGCATCGTTTCGGCCGGCGCCGGCGTGTCGAAGGTGAGCGTGCCTGTGCCCGGCTGCGGGATCAGGCGTCGCTCGCCGGGCTTAAGCGTGGTGTTGCCGATCATGACGTCGGGGATGACCTCGACATTGCCGTTCTCCTCGACATAGAGGATCTGCAGCTCGCAGGCCTGGTTTGCGGTGAGTTCGAAAGAAAGCTCGTCGCCGACCTTCGCCGTCGTCGACTTCACGTTCAGCGCCAGTTCGAGCTTGTGGTCAGCCCCCGCATCTTCCTTGCGATAGTCCGGCACGGCGGCGGCGATCGACTGCGGCCTGGCGTCCGCCATCGGCTCGGAACCGGCAACGACGATCGCCGTCGTGTCGAGCGGACGGCGCTGGGTGAGCGGCGCCATCAGCAACGCATATTGCTGCTCGACCTCGTTGCGCGGAATGGTGCCGCCGGCTTCCAGCGTCGTCACCCAGTCAAGCCCGAGGCGCAGGACATCGGTGTTCGTCACCCGCTTGATCGCCTCGGAGAATTGCTTGGGCGTCATGTCGAACTCGGCCGCCAGGGCATCGAAATCGAGCTCGTCCTCGTACTTGTCGGCGAAGTAGGTGATGATCTCGGCCTCGCCCGGCGCGTGCTTGCTCTGGAGGCCGCCGTCGGGCGTCGGCTCGGTGACGCCGAGCACCTTCAGCGCGTTGACGAAGCGCTCGC
Organism: Ensifer sp. ZNC0028; assembly: GCF_000799055.1. Classification (NCBI taxonomy): domain Bacteria; kingdom Pseudomonadati; phylum Pseudomonadota; class Alphaproteobacteria; order Hyphomicrobiales; family Rhizobiaceae; genus Ensifer; species Ensifer sp. ZNC0028. The sequence continues at coordinate 32,880 of NZ_JTLA01000103.1, read as the reverse complement.
GGTCCTTGCGATAGGTTTCGTCCAGTTCCTCCTGCTTCACATACATCGCCAGCAGCACGTCCTGCTGGTCCTTGCTGAAGAGCGTCGATGTCTCGATCTGCTCGCGCAACTGATCACGCTTCGAAAGGATACCGTCGGCGTGGCAATCGACGCAGGACCGCGCATTGATGATCTCGACACCCTTGCCGATCGGTCGCTTACGGAACGACACGATCGTCGTCGGCCCGACGTCGAGCTGTTTGCCGGCTGATGTCGAGAGGTAGTAGCCCTGCAGCCCATTCGGCAACGAGAAGATCATCTCGCCACCGTCATGCTCGAACGGCACGAGGCCCGCGTCGAGCGGCGCCAGTTCTCGCGGCCCGTGCGGGAAGCGCTTCAGCACCTGCTTGCCGACGTCGCCGCCAAAATCATAGGACTTCCAGTAGTAGCCGCCGAACGGCATGTCGTGCCGCTCGAGCATGCGGTTGTGGTCGGAGACCCCCGACGATCCGTCGGCGAACCCGGCCCGCAGCACGTCGCGCCTGCGAATGTTGCCGGCAACGTCGATCTTGAAGCGCTTCTCGAGTTCGGCGATCTGGGTCGGCAACTTCATCAGACGGTTGTAGATCTCCGGCCGCGCGCCGTTGCTCATGAACCAGTCGACCCGCATGATCGGCAGTTGCGTCGCCGTTTCCTTCGAGAGCGCCGAAAGCGACGCGTCGCTGTCGGGATCGACCCCATAGAAGTAGCGCTTGATCAGGAAGTCATAGTCCGCCGTATCCCATCGCAGTTCGCGCAGATCGACGCGCACCAGCAAGCCGTTGGTGCCATCGACCTCTGTCGGCAGCACCAGTTTGGGCCCGTAGGAAAGCGAATTCAGAAGCTTCTTGAAGCCGCCGGCAAGCACGTCCATCCGTTTCATGAAGGTCTGGTCGTCCTCGCAGCCCATCATGCCGTTGTACTGGTCGCGATAGGAGAAGTAGCGCATGTAAGGGCGGTCGAGGGCGCTGACCGTCTCGATGTCCTTCAGCGCTGCGTCGACGAACTGGCCATAACCCAACATCGGGCGGGCGCGCGCCGGTTTCGCGGCGACCGTCTGCGGCAGGCTCTTTTCGTTCAAGGCGTTGATCCAGTCCTCCAGGACCTTGATCTCCTCGGCAGAGGGCCGCTTGCCGAGCGGCATGCGGCCGCTGACGACAGTCGCATAGAGCCGTGACTTCGAGGCGTCACCGGGGGTCACGAAGTTTGCGTCGGCGGCAATGGAAGCGAGGTCGCCTGCCGGGTAGCTCCCTTGCGAACTCTCGCCCGGTCCGTGGCAATTGCGGCAATATCTGCCGATGAAGGCATCGGCCTGCTGCGCCAGCGCCGCATTGCCGCCGCCGAGCGCTTCGGTCGCCGTGCTCTCCTTGCAGACGGCCGTGACCGATTGGGCCACCGGCGCCGGCGCCTTTACCTCGCGATCGGCAAGGAAGGCATAGATCGCACGGCGATCGTCGTCCGAAAGAACGCTCAGCCCCTTGGCGACACGCCGCATCACCGGATCGCTGATCGGCGCGCCCGAGAGCTTCTTGCCTTCCTCGATCAAGCCCTTGGTGAAAACGTCGGGCGAGGCAAGACCGGCCATCTTCGCCTTGCTGATGTCGGGCGCGACCGCGCCGCTCAAATCCTTTTCCCCCTCATAGGCGCGCTCCAGGTCGAGCCCGTAGGTCGTGGTGCGCGGTGTGTGGCAATCGCCGCAGCCGCCGACATTCTCGACCAGATAGCGGCCGCGCTCGGCTTGCGTCTCCTCGCGCGGCTGGTAGGCCGGCACCGTGAAGTGACTGCGCTTCCAGAGCGTGATCGTCGTCTGGCGACTGAATGGGAAGGCGATCTCATGCTCTTTGGACGCCGCATCCGCCTGGGGCAACGTCTCGACATAGGCCTTGATGTCGAGCGCATCCTCCGGCTTCATACCGCCATAGGAGGTGTAGGGCATGACCGGATAGAGGTTGTTGCCCTCCCGGTCGAGACCGACCAGCACGGCGTTCAAAAACTGCGCATTGCTCCAACCGCCGATGCCATTGGCGTGCGGCGATATGTTCGGCGCATAGAAGGTGCCGATCGCCGTCTTCATCTCCATACCACCGGAGAGCAGTTCGGTGTTGTCGCCGGAGCCGTGGCAAGCGCCGCAGCCTGCAGCGTTGAACATGTACTTGCCGTTGTCGACATTGGCCTTGTAGGTGGAGAAGGCATCTTCCGCGAAGGCATCGCGCGCCGAGGCGCCAGGGGGACAGAGCGAGACGGCGACCAGCGCCGCGAACGAAGCGGCCAAAGATCCGCGGCCAAAACCGGACAAGAACGAGGTGCCTTCTCGCTTTCTCTGCAGACCGCGCATGAAACCCACTCCCTAAAACAATAGAATCGCTACTGAAATCTGCGGCACTATCGAAACTGAAACTGCTCGAATTCAACCCGCTTCGGCCGCTTGCCGAGATCTTTCAGGCCCTTGACGATCGCCTCCCTGAGAGGTGGCGGACCGCAAAACCAGAGATCGGCGTCCGCCGGATCGATCGCGCTGCTGCTCGCAAGCTTGGCCGCGTCCAGACGCCCGTCCACGGAGCTGTCGTGCAGGACAAACGTGAAGTTGCCGAGCTTTCCGGCCTGCCCTTCGAAGGTTTCAAGTCCGATCGCCTCGCGCCGGTCGCGCACGCAATAGACCATGTGGATGTCCTGCCCCTCGTCGCCCGTGAGATGCCGCGCCATCGCCAGGAACGGCGTGACGCCGATGCCGCCGGCGAGCCAGATCTGCTTCTTGCCGCCACGGCGGTGGTTGAAGCGGCCATAGCCACCCTCGAGCTTCAGCCGGTCACCGACAGCGATGCCGTCGCGCAGGGCCTGGGTATAATCGCCAAGCGGCTTGATCGCGAAGCGCACGATGCCGTCAGGTTCGATACCGGCAATCGTGAACGGATGCGGCTCACGCAGCCCCGGCTTCAGCACCCGCAGAAAACCGAATTGCCCGGGCTTGGCGCGCAGGGCACGCCGCAGCGGCCGCGCCGCAATCACCGTCGCCCCGTCCTCGCGGGCGACATCGAAGACTTCGTAGCCACGGGTTCGCAGCCACGGCAGCAACTGGGTATAGGCGTAGCTGAGGATGCCAAGTGCTGCGAACATGTTGAGATAAACAGCCAGAAGCGCGGTGCCGTCATAGGGACGCTTGATGAACATCTGGTGGAAAGCGACCATCACGAAGAGCAGGCCGATGAAGCGGTGCGTGTAGCGCCAGAGATGGTACGGAATCTCGATCTTCGTCCGCGGGATGATCTTGACGATGCTGAGAACGAGCAGAACGACGAAACCGTAGAACGCGTATTCTCCGGCGGATGCGGCAAGCTGGTTCAGCCCGCTCGTCAGCGCCAAGCCCTTGAAGTCGGGTTTCAGGAAATAGTGCACGAGGATGAGGCAGAGCACCGAAATGCCGATCCTGCGGTGAAAATGATAGACGCGGTCGAGGCCACCAAAGAGCGCTTCGACGAACGGCGGGCGCGCGGCCATGAACTGGGCGACCGCCATGCCGACGAAGGCGGCAGAGGAGGCCATCAACGAAAACGTCGTCAATGCATTGGTGTGACTGACTGCGGGTACGGCCAGCAGCGCCGCAAATGCCATCAAGGACCAGACCAGAAACGCGCCCACTTGCATCTTGCGCCCCTCAACGCCGATGGCTGACGGTTGTTGCCCAACCTTGTTCCTGTTGGCTTCGATCGCCAACGACCAAGGAAACATGCAACCAGGTTCTTGCCGCAACGGCCCTCACACCTCTTTCGTGTGCGGGCCTTGTTGGGAGAGTGGCAAGCACATTTCGGTTCGTCAACACGATTCCGATTGGAAACGTTCTATGAGGTTCGTTTATTCATGCCTTTGAAATTCGTATTTTTTAAGCATTCGCTTATTTTATTGCGCACCCCGGAAAACCACGGCTCGTGACCGGCGTAAATTAGGACAATCTGCGCGCTTGCCTGGCTGCAGGAAATCGTGCAAGCTACTGATATATCAGAACCAAAGGAACGGCATGTCACCGCAATCCCAGGCTCACCTCGCCTACCTCGCGCTCGAACGCCTGATCGTCACGTTGAAGCTCGAGCCCGGCGCCCTGGTCACCGAGAGACAGCTGATCGAACTTGCCGGACTTGGGCGAACACCGGTTCGCGAGGCGATCCAGAAGCTGGCCTGGCAGGGTCTCATGGATATCCGTCCCCGCGTCGGCTTGCAAATCACCACGATCCGGCCGGACGACCAGGTGCATGTCATGCAGACGCGCCAGAAGCTGGAGCCGCTTGCGGCCGCTCTGGTCGCAGCACACGCAAGCGCCGAAGACAGAAGCGCGATGAAAGCCTGCGGTGCGGAGATGGCCGCCTGCCTCGAGGCAGGCGATATGGAGGGCTTTCTCGTCGCCGACAAAGTGTTCGACGAACTGATGGAAGAAGCCTGCCCGAACCGGTTCCTGACTGCAGCGCTTGCGCCGCTGCAGACACATGCCCGCCGCATCTGGTTTGCTTCGTCCTCGCCTGAAAAGATGGCCGGCTCGGTCCGCCGTCACGTCACGGTGATCGATGCGATCGAGCGGGCCGACGCGGAAAGTGCGTCGGCCGCGATGGCTGAACTGATGAGCTACCTGTCAGACGCCTGAACAAGCATTCCACCAAAAGAAACCACGGCAAGCGATTGCTTGCGCATTGGTTTCGTCAAAACGCGTCAGGCCACCGGCATCATGCTGCCGGTCTTCAGCCGACGTACATGCCAGTCGAAAGACTCTTCCAGAATGTGCGGCGTTTGTCCGCCACGGGTAGAAACGGCACGGCCGAAATAATCCGACAAGAGCGCCCGATAGGCCGGGTGGCAGCAGTTCTCGATGATGACCGGTGCGCGCTCGCGCGGGGCCAGGCCGCGCAGATCCGCAAGGCCATGTTCGGTCACCAGAATATCGACGTCGTGCTCCGTGTGGTCGACATGAGAGACCATCGGCACGACAGATGAAATCGCCCCGCCCTTGGCAACCGACTTGGCGACGAAGATCGACAGGAAGGCGTTGCGGGCGAAATCGCCGGAGCCGCCAATACCGTTCATCATGTCGGTGCCGCCGACATGGGTCGAGTTGACGTTGCCGTAGATATCGAATTCGAGCGCCGTGTTGATGCCGATGACGCCCAGGCGACGGATAATCTCCGGGTGGTTGCTCACCTCCTGCGGGCGGAGCACCAATTTGTCCTTGTAGGCGCCGATGTTGCGGAACACCCGATCGGCCCAGGCGCTGGAGAGCGTCATCGACGAGGCCGAGGCAAAGCTCAGCTTGCCCGCTTCGAAAAGCTCGAAGGTGCTGTCCTGCAGCACCTCGCTATACATGCGCAGGTCATGGAACGGGCTGTCGACGAGGCCGCTCAGCACCGAATTGGCGATGACGCCGATGCCGGCCTGCAGCGGATTGAGCGTCATGTCGAGCCGCCCCTTGCGCACCTCCTCCTCCAGGAAGCCGATCAGATGGCCGGCGATCGCCGTCGTCTCGGCATCCGGCGGCGAAATCCGCGCGGCGCTGTCCTCCTTCTCGGTGACGACGATGGCAACGATCTTCTCGGGATCGACGGGGATGTAGGGCGAACCGGCGCGGCTGTCGCAGGCGACGACCGGGATCGGCGTGCGGCTCGGGCGCTTCGCCGGAATGAAGATATCGTGCAGGCCTTCGAGTTCGGGACTATGGCTCAGGTTGAGCTCAACGATCACTTTCTTCGCCAGGATCGCGAAGCTTGCGGAATTGCCGACCGAGGTCGACGGAACGATGCCGCCGTCGTCGGTGATCGCCACCGCCTCGACCACCGCATAGTCGATCGGGCTGATCTGGCCGGAGCGCAACTGCTCCACGGTCTCCGACAGATGCTGGTCGATGAACATCACCTCGCCGCGGTTGATCGCAGCGCGCAGAACTGGATCCGACTGGAACGGCAGACGCCGGGCAAGAACTCCCGCCTCCGTCAGCGTCTTGTCGATGTCATGACCGAGCGAGGCGCCGGTCATCAGCGTGATGCGAAACTTCTCCCGTGCGGCCCGCTCGGCCATGGCAAGCGGCACGGCCTTCGCGTCGCCGGCCTTGGTGAAGCCGCTCATGCCGATGGTCATGCCGTCCTTGATCAGCGCGGCCGCTTCTTCCGGCGTGGCGATGCGATCACGCAGCGGTTTGCAGCGGATCCTGGCTTCCAGGTCGGTTGGTGGAACATGGCTCATCGGGCACTCCCAGAAATGGCCCACGAGGCTCATATCAGGACGGCGCGGGCTTGGTTCGTCGTGCGCCTATTTTCGCATGTCTGCGTGCGCACGCTATGAAGATTTGCAGGAGCACGATAGCCGTTGGGACCGCAGGGCGGTACGCAGAATGGGAAAGGCGGAACTACCGCCGACGCATAGCTCGATGGCATTTCGCCTCAAACGACGAGGGGCGCACCCTTGGCGCGCCCCTCGAACGATAAATTGCACAAAAAAGGGTCAGCCGACGAAGGCGCGTTCGATCACGAATTCGGCCGGCTTGTTGTTGGCACCTTCCGTGAGACCTGCGGCCTCGAGGATTTCCTTCGTGTCCTTCAGCATCGCGGTCGAGCCGCAGATCATGCCGCGATCGACAGCCGGATCGAGCGGCGGCAGGCCGAGGTCGGAGAAGAACTTGCCGTTGACCATCAGGTCGGTGATGCGGCCCTTGAACGGGAACTCCTCGCGGGTCACGGTCGCATAGTGGCGCAGCTTGTCGCCGACGATCTCGTTCAGGAATTCGTGGTTGCGGATTTCCTCGACCAGATCGAAGCCGTATTTCAACTCGGCGACGTCGCGGCAGGTATGGGTGAGGATGACTTCCTCGAACTTCTCATAGGTCTCGGGATCACGGATCAGGCTTGCGAAGGGTGCAATGCCGGTGCCGGTCGAGAACATGTAGAGACGGCGGCCGGGAACCAGCGCATCAAGCACCAGCGTACCAGTCGGCTTCTTGCGCATCAGCACCTTGTCGCCCGGCTTGATCCCCTGCAGGTGCGAGGTCAGCGGGCCGTCCGGCACCTTGATCGAGAAGAATTCGAGTTCTTCGTCCCAGGCGGGGCTGGCGATCGAATAGGCGCGATAGACCGGCTTGTCGCCGACCATCAGGCCGATCATCGCGAATTCGCCCGAGCGGAAGCGGAATTCGGCAGGGCGGGTCATGCGGAAGCGGAAGAGCCGATCCGTGTAGTGTTCAACGCTGGTCACCGTCTCGACGTAGACGCCCGCCGGTGCCTGGATCGCGAAATCTTCCGTTTTTGCCGGAGCATTCATCTTAGCTACAAGTCCTGTAAATGATGACCCTGTCTATCAACAATAAGCCGATATTCCAAGCTACGCCTTGTTGAAAGGAAATCTCTTCCAAATATAGTCGTTTTTGGGAATTTCGGCGTGCTTCACACTGTCGCGGCCAACCCTACCCTATGATACCCGCCGCCAGCTATAGGATTTAGCGTCGGCGGAGGGTTTGGCGGTCGGCTGGTAGTGCACGGCAATGCCCGGCAGGCGTCCTTCGGACAAGCGCTTCAGAGCCGTAGCATTGCTGACAGCGAAGCTTTCGACGCCACAACGCAGCATCAGCGGGATCTGGTCGATCAGCACGTCGCCGACCGCCCTCACCTCGCCGCTAAAGCCGAGACGCGCGCGCAGCAGCGACGCATGGCTGAAGGCGCGGCCATCATTGAACGCCGGGAACGCGACCGCCACCAACGCCAGGCGATCGAGGTGTGGTGCAAGCTTCGTCACGTCGTCGGCGGGCGCGATGACCACACCGAGACCGGTTTCGTCGCTGTCTGCGACCTTGGCGAGGAAGGCGTCGAGACCGACGATCGCCTTCTCGTTCGAGCCTGCCTTGGTTTCCTCCGTCTCGATGATCCAGGGATCATCGCCCACGAAACCGGTTTCCTTCCAGATTTTCGTCATGTCTGTTCCTCGGAGCCTCAGGCAGCTTCCTGCGCGCTGCCGTAGAGCGCATCCTTGAAGGGTTGCGGACCAACGCGGCGATAGGCTTCGAGGAAGGTCTCGTCCCTGTCGCGGCGCAGTCCCAGATAGGTGTCGACGATCGTCTCCACGGCGTCCGTCACCTTTTCGGGCTCGAAGCCGCGGCCGATGATCTCGCCGATCGAGGTGTTCTCGTCGCCGGAGCCGCCAAGCGTGATCTGATAGAGTTCCGCACCCTTCTTTTCAACGCCAAGCAGGCCGATATGGCCGACATGGTGATGACCGCAGGCATTGATGCAGCCGGAGATCTTGATCTTCAGCTCGCCGATCTCGGCCTGACGCTCGGGCGCGCCGAAGCGGGTGGAAATCTCCTGCGCGACCGGGATGGAGCGCGCATTGGCAAGCGCGCAGTAGTCCAGCCCAGGACAGGCAATGATATCCGTAATGAGGCCGGCATTGGCGGTGGCAAGACCGGATGCGACCAGCGCGCGGTAGACCGGCTCGAGATCGGCCAGCGCCACATGCGGCAGGATCAGGTTCTGCTCGTGGCTGACGCGGATTTCGTCGAAGGCATATTCCTCGGCGATATCGGCAACGGCATCCATCTGCGCGTCACTGGCATCGCCCGGAATGCCGCCGATCGGCTTCAGCGAGATCGTCACCATGCCGTAGTCCGGGTGCTTGTGCGGCTGCACGTTCTGCTGCACCCAGCGGGAAAATTCCGGATCGGTCTTCTTCCAGCGTGCGAGGCTTTCCCAGCCTTCGGCGCGGTTTTCGAGAGCCGGCGGCGCGAAGTAGGTGGAGATCGACTGGATATCCGTCTCCGGCAGCTTCAGCTCAGTGTCCTTCAGCGCCGCGAATTCGACCTCGACCTGACGCGACAGTTCTTCGGCGCCAGTTTCATGCACGAGGATCTTGATGCGGGCCTTGTACTTGTTGTCGCGACGGCCGTGCAGGTTGTACACGCGCATGATCGCTGTCGTGTAGGAGAGCAGATCCTCTTCCGGCAGGAAGTCGCGGATCTTCTTGGCGATCATCGGCGTGCGGCCCTGGCCACCGCCGACATAGACGGCAAAGCCGATGCGGCCGTTCTCGTCCTTCTTCAGGTGCAGGCCGATGTCGTGAACCTGGATCGCAGCGCGGTCGCGCTCGGCGCCCGTGACGGCGATCTTGAACTTGCGCGGCAGGAACGAGAATTCCGGATGCACGCTCGACCACTGTCTCAAGATCTCGGCGTAAGGCCTTGGGTCTGCGACCTCATCGGCGGCCGCGCCGGCGAAGTGATCGGCGGTGACGTTGCGAATGCAGTTGCCCGAGGTCTGCAGCGCGTGCATCTCGACGCTTGCGAGTTCCTGAAGGATATCCGGCGTATCGGAAAGGCGCGGCCAGTTGTACTGGATGTTCTGGCGCGTGGTGAAGTGCCCGTAGCCGCGGTCATACTTGCGCGCGATATGGGCGAGCATACGCATCTGGCGGCTCGACAGCGTGCCATAGGGAATCGCGACGCGCAGCATGTAGGCGTGAAGCTGCAGGTAGACACCGTTCATCAGCCGCAACGGCTTGAAGGCGTCCTCGGCGAGCTCACCGCTCAGGCGGCGCTCGACCTGATCGCGGAACTGTTCGACGCGGGAGGAAACGAAGGCGTGGTCGAATTCATCGTAGCGGTACATCGGGTATCGGTTCCTCAGGCAGCGTGTTTCGGGCCGGAAAGGCCATTGTAGCCGGCAGCATACGGGATCGACGGGCCCTCGGCGCGGATGCGCTCGCGCATGCGCAGCGGACGAAGCACGCCGTTGATCTCTTCGACATCGACGACGTTCGCATCAACGACCTTGTTGTCGTCGAACGCCTGCTTGCCGGTGGCTTCGAGCGCCGTGACGGCCTCGGCATGGCGGGCGATGAAGGCATCCTGAAGCTGCTCGACCCAGTTGCCCGCGGCATCCAGCCAGACGGAGATGCCGTCAGAAAGTCGATTTGCCGTCAAAACCTTGCTCACCATGACCTCTTCCTCAGTTCAAAATCTGTTCGTCGCGCCCGAAGGCGGCTTCAACGTTTTTCGTCTCGCCGCGCACCTTGCCTGCGACCAGCGGTTCGGACCGCTCGAAGTTGGCGCCGGCGACCGCATCGCCGATGATGACCATGACCGGACCCGCAAGCTCGCTGCGGTTTTCAAGATCCGGAAGGTCCTTCAGCGTGCCGTGCAGCAGACGGCGATCGGCGCGGCTGGCGTTCTCGATGACGGCAACCGTCGTTTCCGGCGGAAGGCCTGCCTGCATCAGACGACCGGCGACCGACGCGGCGACGGTACGGCCCATGTACACGGCGATCGTCGCTCCGGAGACCGCAAGCCGCGCCCAATCGGGCAGGACTTCGCCAGTCAGGTCATGGCCGGTCGTGAAGACCAGCGAGGAGGCAACACCGCGCAGCGTCAGCGGCAATTCGAAATCGGCAGCCGCGGCGAAGGCCGAGGTGATACCCGGAACGATCTCGTAGCTGATGCCGGCTTCGCGCAATGCCGCCATCTCTTCGCCGGCGCGGCCGTAAACCAGCGGATCGCCGGACTTCAGCCGGACGACGCGCTTGCCTTCGGCAGCCAGCGTCACCAGCAGCTGGTTGATCTCGTCTTGGGACTTGGAGTGGCAGCCCTTGCGCTTGCCGACGGACAGTCGCTCGGCATCGCGACGGCCCATGTCGACGATCGCCTGCGGCACCAGGGCATCGTAAACGATCGCGTCGGCTTCCATCATCACGCGCTGGGCGCGGAGCGTCAGCAGGTCTTCAGCGCCCGGACCGGCGCCGACGAGCCAGACGTGGCCTTTCGCCTTCTCAGGCGCATCGAGAAGACGCGACGCCTCACGGCGGGCGGCAGCCAGATCGCCGCCGGCGATCTTGTCGGCGACCGGGCCCTGGAAAAACCGGCGCCAGAACAGGCGGCGGGCAACGCCACGCGGCACCAGGCGATCGACCGTCTCGCGATAGCTTGCGGCAAGCGACGCGACGACGCCGAGCGAGGGGGAAAGCAGCTGATCAATCTGGGCGCGGATCATCTGCGCCAGAACCGGCCCCGCCCCTTCGGTACCGATGGCAACGGCAACCGGAGCACGATTGACGAGCGCCGGCGTGAAGAAATCGCAGAAATCGGGTTGGTCAACGGCATTGGCCGGGATCTTGCGTTCGCGCGCTGCGATGACGATGCGCTGGTCATCGGCGGCATTGCCGGTCGCGGCAAAAACGAGGATGGCGCCGTCCAACTGCTCGGGAACGAAGGCGGCGGCGATATGTTCGATGGCGCGTTCACGAAGGTATTGCGCGAACTCCGCTTCCGGCGCGTCGGCGAAGACCACGATCGACGCTTCCGTGTTCAGCAGCAGCCGCACCTTGGCAAAGGCTTCGTCGCCATTGCCGAAAACCGCCACGCGCTTTTGCGCGACGCGAAAGAATGCGGGGAAAACGGCGAGCTGCTGCGGCATGGTTAGACGGTCGTTCCTTCTACAGGCTGCGGCGAATATCCCTTATGGCGCACGACAATTGAAGGAACAGAAATTTCAATGCCTTTCCAGGCACGTATTGTTTTGCTCGGCGCTGCACCATTTTGAGCAAATATCTCCGAGCCTGTTCAATCGCCGACCTTGGCGCGGCCATTGCGCCGCATGGGCAACGTCCGTTAAATGCGGTCAACGACCTGCCGGAGACCTGTGACATGACAAAACCAGAACTCGCCGAACGGCTTTTGACCGTCATCGAAGAGGATATCCTGCCGCTCACCGAAAAGGGTGTCGCCGCCGGCAACAAGGTCTTCGGCGCGGCGATCCTGCGCAAGTCCGATCTGTCTCTGGTGCTGGCCGAAACCAACAACGAGACGGAAAATCCGCTTTGGCATGGCGAAGTCCATACGTTGAAGCGCTTCTACGAGATGGCGGAAAAGCCGGATACGCGTGATCTCATCTTCCTGTCGACGCACGAGCCCTGCTCCATGTGCCTTTCAGCGATTACCTGGGCCGGCTTCGACAATTTCTACTATTTCTTCAGCCACGAGGATTCGCGCGACGCCTTTGCGATCCCGCACGACCTGAAGATCCTGAAGGAAGTCTTCCGGCTGGAACCAGGTGGTTACGCTCAGGACAACGCCTTCTGGCATTCCGCCTCGATCGCTGCCCTTTCGGGCGATGCCGACGCTGAAACCCGCGATCGGCTCGCCGCCCAGGATGCCCGCATCCGCGCCCGATACCAGAGCCTTTCCGACAGCTACCAGTCGGGCAAGGACGACAACGCCATTCCGCTGAACTGAGATCCATGGAACCTTCACGCGACATAAAGGGCCTGCTCGACATCATGGCGGCGCTCCGCCAGCCCGAGACCGGCTGCCCCTGGGACATCGTCCAGACCTTCGAGACCATCAAGCCCTATACGATCGAAGAGGCCTACGAGGTCGCCGACGCCATCGAGCGCGGCGATATGCATGACCTCTGCGACGAGCTCGGCGACCTGCTGCTGCAGGTGGTCTTCCATGCCCGCATGGCGGAGGAAGCCGGCGACTTCGCCTTTGGCGACGTCGTCGAAGCGGTCACCGCCAAGATGATCCGCCGCCATCCGCATGTCTTTGCCCGCTCCGACGCCGATACGCCCGAGGCGGTGAAGCTGCAATGGGATGAAATCAAGCAGGCCGAGAAGGCCGAGCGCCAGGAAAGGCGCGCCAAGCGCGGCCTCGCACCGGACGCAGCCGCAAACCATCTGGGCTCGGTGCAGCGCTCATTTCCGGCGCTCGTAGAAGCCCTGAAGCTGCAGGAGCGCGCTGCAAAGGTCGGCTTCGACTGGTCCGAGCCGGAACCGATCCTTGACAAAATCGAGGAGGAAATCGGCGAGTTGCGCCAGGCGCTGCGCGAAAGAGACCGCGCCAAGGTCAGTGACGAACTGGGCGACCTGATCTTCGCCGTCGTCAATATCGGCCGCCATGTCGGCACCGATCCGGAGATGGCGCTTCGCGGCACCAACACCAAGTTCCGCCGCCGCTTCGCCCATATCGAGCGTGAGCTCGGTGCTGCCGGCGAGACGCTGGATGAGGCAACGCTGGAGCGGATGGAAGAACTCTGGCAGGCAGCCAAGGCAATCGAGCGGCAGCTGGGTTAGAACGAGCGGGACGCGCGCCCGCCACGCGTCCCGTTAGCCAAAACCGAGACCGACAGTCGCCGACCCCGGGAAAGCTATGGCTTACCAGTCTTCCGCGACCGGCTTCGGTCCGTTTCCGAGGCGACGCTCCAGCTCGGAGGCCTCGTTCTCGGTCAGCCTGAGATCAAGGCTTACCCGGCCATCTTCCAGGTCTTCACGACCATCGACGATCGCGTGCTGGTAGACCCAGGGCAGAAGCTGCAGCTGATCGATGCCGAGAACGACAGTGCATTCCGTCAGAACACCGGAAAGACGACGGCCGATTTCGGCGAGCAGTTCGTCGACGCCGTCGCCGGTGATCGCGGAAACGGCCACCGTGTTGTTGGACGTCGCCGCCTTGCCGCGCAGTGCCTCGCGCGATTCGTCGTCGAGCCGATCGATCTTGTTCCAGACCTCGATCAGGCGCTCGGAGGCTTCCTTCTCGTCGATGCCGAGATCGGAAAGGATTCTGAGAACGTCGCTTGCTTGCGCCTGGTTGTCCGGGTCCGAGAGATCGCGGACATGCAGGATGAGATCCGCCTCCAGCACCTCTTCGAGCGTCGCGCGAAACGCGGCGACGAGATGGGTCGGCAGGTCGGAAATGAAGCCGACAGTGTCGGAGAGGATGACCATGCGGCCATGCGGCAGCTTCAGCCGCCGAAGAGTCGGGTCGAGCGTCGCAAACAGCATGTCCTCGGCCAGAACGCCTGCCCCGGTCATGCGGTTGAACAGCGTCGATTTGCCGGCATTGGTGTAGCCGACGAGAGCGACGATCGGGTGCGGCACCTTCTTGCGCTTGGAGCGATGCAGCTGCCGTGTGCGGCGCACCTGCTCCAGCTCGCGCTCAAGCTTGACGATGCGATCCTGCAGCAAGCGCCGGTCCGCTTCGATCTGGGTTTCACCCGGACCGCCCATGAAGCCGCCACCGCCGCGCTGGCGCTCAAGGTGGGTCCAGCTTCGGACCAGGCGGCCCTTTTGATAATTGAGGTGCGCGAGGTCGACCTGCAGCGTGCCTTCCTTGGTGGAGGCGCGGCGGCCGAAGATTTCGAGAATGAGGCCGGTACGGTCGATGACCTTGGCGTTCCATTCCTTCTCGAGATTGCGCTGTTGCACCGGCGTCAACGGATGGTCGACGATGACAAGGCCAGCGTCGAGCTCGACGAGGATATGGCCGATCTCTTCGATCTTGCCGGTACCAAGCAAGGTGCCAGGCTTCGGCTGCGCCACCGGAACGATGGCGCCATGCACGACCTCAAGGTCGATCGCCATGGCCAGACCGGTCGCCTCTTCGAGGCGACTTTCGTCCGAGCGCGTCGTGGTGGTCGAGAGGATATCTGCGGACTGCCGTCCGGTCTTTTTCAAGACCGGAACGATGACGACCGCGCGCATATCGTCGCGGAGCTTCTCGAGCTCCGGAATGATCGACGACAACTTTGAATCACGTTTGGTAATGTGCCTAACGTCCCGTCAGGATGCGGCTTCTTCGTTCTCGAACATCTGCAGCGGCTGGCCGGGCATGATGGTCGAGATCGCGTGCTTGTAGACCAATTGCGAGTGGCCATCGCGACGCAGCAGGACGCAGAAGTTGTCGAACGAGGTCACAACGCCGGTAAGCTTGACGCCGTTGATGAGAAAAATTGTCAATGAAATCTTTTGCTTGCGGACCGTGTTGAGAAAGAGATCCTGCAAGTTTTGAGAACGTTCCGCCATCGCGCCGCTTCTTTCTTATTTGCCGGCGTTTCGCGCCGGTGCATTTTTGTCAAATTCAGCAATCAGAGGCGCCACAAGTACCTTCCCCGACACCTCTTCAGAGTTGGTATCAAATCAATGTCTTTTCCGCAACGCCGAAAAAGGCTTCGCGAATATTCTGTGCTATGCTTCCCGGATGACCATTGCCGATCGGCTTGCCGTCGACGGAAATGACCGGAAAACAGATGCTGGTGGCGGCCGTGATGAAGACTTCGCGCGCCGCGAGCATCTCATCCACCGAGAACGCCCTCTCCTCGATTTTGAGCCCGAGCGGCACCGCCACATCCATCAAGGTGGTGCGGGTGATTCCCTTGAGGATGCCGTGTTCCGCCGGCCGCGTGCGCAAGTTTCCGTCACGATCGACGATCCAGACATTGGTCGCCGCCCCCTCCTTCACCGTGCCGTCGGCATCGACGAAGATCGCCTCCTGCGCGCCTTCTTCCCTGGCCTTCTGGCGCGCCAGCACGTTGGGCAGAAGCCCGACCGACTTGATGTCCACCCGGTCCCAGCGGTTTTCCGGCACCGTGATCGCCGCAATTCCGTGGGTCGCCTTCCTGGCAATGGCCGCGGCATCGGTGCGTTTCGCCGTCACGACGATGGACGGGCGGGTTTCCGCCGCCGGAAAGACGTGGTCGCGACGCGCCACGCCGCGCGTGACCTGTATGTAGAACAGGCCGTTCCTTACCCGGTTGCGCCGGACGACTTCGCGGATCACGTGGACGAGCGCCGCCCTGTTCATCGGCCAATCGATGCGCAGCTCGCTGAGCGACCGGCCAAGGCGGTCGAGATGACGGGTGAGATCGACGATATAGCCGTGTCGTACCTCGCAGACCTCGTAGACGCCGTCGGCAAACTGGTAGCCGCGGTCCTCGACATGGACGCCGGCGTCTGCGTGCGGCACGTAGGCGCCGTTGACATAGGCAATTCGGGACATCGTCTCGCCTTTAGAAATACTGGATGCTGACGCGGAACAGCTGCTCGACGTGGCGCACCGCATCGGCGGTGGCGAAGAGCACGACGCGATCCTTCGCCTTGATCCGGGTGGCACCGTCAGGACGGATGAACGTCTTGTCGCGATAGAGCGCGCCGATGCGGATACCGTCGGGCAGTTCGAGATCGCGCAAGGCCTTGCCGACGAGCGGCGACGTTTCGAGAGCCTCGGCCTCGATCACCTCGGCCATGCCCTTCTGCACCGCATAGACCGAGCGGATGCGGCCCTTGCGGACATGCTGCAGCACGCGCGAAATGGTCACCGCGCGCGGGTTCACATAGGCGTCGACGCCGGCGGTCGCGGCAAAATCCTGGTAGGACGGCTCGTTGATGAGGACGAGCGTGGACTTTGCACCCAGGTGCTTCGCCATCATGCTGCCGAGGATGTTGATCTGGTCGTTGTTGGTCAGCGCCACCACGAGATCGGCATCCTGGACATCGGCCTGCGCGAGGATCCGCTGGTCCATGGCCGAGCCGTTGAGCACGACCGTGCTGCTCAGCTTGTCGGCCATCATCACGGCGCGGTCACGGTCGCTCTCGATCAGCTTCACCCGCGTGCGCGACTGGTGGTCCTCGATCGCCTTGGCAACGAAATATCCGACATTGCCGCCGCCGAAAATGATGATGCGCCGCGCCTCCTGCTCTTCATGCCCGAACAGCGCCAGCGTGCGCCGCGCATGATCGCGATCGCAGACGACATAGGCGATATCGCCCGCCTGCAACTGGTCGTCGGAATGCGGCACGATCACCTTGCCGTTGCGGAAAATACCGGTGACCGTCGCAAGCAGATCGGGAAACAGTTCGCTCAACTGCTGAAGCGGCGTGCCGACGACGGGGCAATCCTCCAGGCATTCGAAGGCGACCATGGCGATGCGGTCGTCGGCGAAACGCACGACGTCGATCGCGCCGGGAAAGGAAATGCGCCGCAGCACCAGCCGCCCGACTTCGACTTCGGGCGAGATGGTGACGTCGATCGGCACGTTCTCGCGCGAAAACAGGTTCGCGTATTCGGGCGCCAGATAGCTCTGTGCCCGAATGCGCGCGACTTTCGTCGGCACGTTGAAGATCGCGTGCGCGACTTCACAGGCAACGATGTTGACTTCGTCGGACAGCGTCACCGCAATCAGCATGTCGGCCTGGTCTGCACCCGCCTTGGCCAGAACGTCCGGGTGCGCACCGTGGCCGACATAGCCGCGCACGTCGAGGCTCTCGGTGATGTTGGCGATCAGCGCTGCCGACGTATCGATCACCGAAACGTCGTTGTCTTCCTGCGCCAGCCGCTCGGCAATGCCGTAGCCGACCTGCCCCGCGCCACAAATGACTACCTTCATGTCGTTCTTTCACATGCGAGCGCGGGCGGGTTGGCCGGGAATTCCGGTTCACACACCCAGCGACTTCAGCTTCCGATGCAGTGCCGACCGCTCCATGCCGACAAATTCCGCCGTGCGCGAAATATTGCCGCCGAATCGGTTGATCTGCGCGATCAGATAATCACGTTCGAACATTTCGCGAGCCTCGCGCAACGGCAGCGTCATGATGTGCTGGTCGCCCTGCGCCGAGATCTTCGGCAGCGTGTCGCCCACTTCCGTCGGCAGCATATCGGCCGAGATCGGCGTATCCGGACCGTCGCTGCGCGCAAGGATCATCAGCCGCTCGATGTTGTTGCGAAGCTGACGGATGTTGCCCGGCCAGTCATGCGCCTGAAGCACGGCCAGCGCATCGTCGCCGATCTTGCGCGGACGGATACCAGCTTGCTCGCTGACCTGGCGCATGAACATGTCGACGAGGAACGGAATATCCTCGCGCCGCTCGGCCAACGCCGGCACGCGAACCGGAATGACCGCCAGCCGGTGGAAGAGGTCTTCGCGGAACAGGCCCTCGGAGATCATGTTTTCGAGGTTGTAGGCGGTCGACGAGATGATGCGGACGTCAACCTTCACGCGCTTGGTGCCGCCGACACGCTCGAACTGCTGGTCGACGAGCACACGCAGGATCTTGTTCTGCGTCTCGCGCGGCATCTCGCCGATCTCGTCGAGATAGAGAATGCCGCCATGGGCTTCCTCAAGCGCGCCCGTGCGGCGCGGCTGGCCCGGCGTGCCTTCGGTCCCGAACAGCGCGATTTCCATCCGGTCCGGCGTGATCGCCGCTGCGTTCAGCGCCACGAACGGCCCAGCGGACCGCGTCGACTTGCGGTGGATCATGCGCGCGACCAGTTCCTTGCCGGAACCCGAAGGACCCTGGATCATGATACGGCTGTTGGTCGGCGCAACCTTTTCGACCGTCTGGCGAAGCTGGGAGACGGCAACGGACGTGCCGATCAGTTCGACCGGGTCGCCGGACTTCTTCTTCAGTTCCGAGACTTCGCGCTTGAGCTTGGAGTTCTCCAGAGCCCGCTCGGCGATCAGGATCAGGCGGTCCGCCTTGAACGGCTTCTCGATGAAATCATAGGCGCCACGCTTGATGGCGTTGACGGCGGTTTCGATGTTGCCGTGGCCGGAAATCATGACGACCGGCAGATCCGGGTGGCGTCCCTTGATCTCGTCGAGCAGAGCCAGGCCG
This sequence comes from Ensifer sp. ZNC0028, assembly GCF_000799055.1. Classification (NCBI taxonomy): domain Bacteria; kingdom Pseudomonadati; phylum Pseudomonadota; class Alphaproteobacteria; order Hyphomicrobiales; family Rhizobiaceae; genus Ensifer; species Ensifer sp. ZNC0028. The sequence goes on along the minus strand of NZ_JTLA01000103.1, from coordinate 14,466 downwards.
TCGAGGCGGCTTCCCTGCATCCAGATGTCGAGGAAGACGAGCCGCGGCACACGATCGCTGATCGCCGCCAGCGCGCTGTCGCTGTCGAAGGCGGTGCGCGTTTCGTGCCCCTCGTCGGACAGGATACCCGACACGATCTCGCGGATATCTTCCTCATCGTCCACAACCAGAATATCAGCGGCCATCGCTCGCACCCTTATCCTTCAAACTGTCTTCGCCGCCGGTTTCTCCGGCAGGCGGCAGGATCACGCGGATCATCGCCCCGACACCGCCGTCGTATTCGGCAGGCGCGTCGTGCAATTCCAATTGTCCGCCATGGTCCTCGATGATCTTCTTGACGATGGCGAGACCCAGGCCCGTGCCCTTCTCGCGCATCGTCATGTATGGCTCCAGAATACGGTGCCGGTTTTCCGTGGGCAGGCCCTTGCCGTTGTCGATGATATCGACGACGAACCGGCCTGTCGCCGCATCGCTTCGCGCACGCGCCACGATAACAGGCTGCCCGCGGACCGCGTCCGACGGCACCGCCTCGATCGATTCGACGGCGTTCTTGACGATGTTGCCGAAGGCCTGGCCGAGCATGCGCTCGTCGAACAGGCCCTCAAGCGGCTCCTCGCCAAAGTCGCGCACGAAGTTGATGTGGTTGTTGCCCATTTCGCGCAGGAACACTGCATCCTTCAGGATCGCGCGAAGATCCGCCCGTTCCTTTGTCGGCTTCGGCATGCGCGCGAAGGCCGAGAATTCGTCCACCATGCGGCCGATGTCTTCCACCTGGCGCACGATCGTATCGGTGCACTGATCGAAGACCGCCTTGTCGTCCTGATTGATCTGCTTGCCGTAGCGCCGCTTCAGGCGCTCGGCCGAAAGCTGGATCGGCGTCAGCGGGTTCTTGATCTCGTGCGCGATGCGGCGCGCCACGTCCGCCCAGGCGGTCGATCGCTGGGCGATGACGAGATCGGTGATGTCGTCGATGGTGATGACGTAGGATTCGTTCGCCTCGCCGCCCTCTTCCCGCGTCACCTGAACGTTCAGCGTGCGCTCGGTTCCGCCGCGCATGACGTTGATCTGCTTGCGGTAATCGTTGCGGTGGCGCCCTTCGGCCTCGACCAGGACCTCCTCAATCTCCGGCGCAACCTCCCGCAGGTCAGCACCGAGAAGATCCGGCGCCGCCTTCTTCAGGAAATCCTCGGACGACGGATTGGCGATGGTGATCTGGCGATCACGGCCGACACCGATGACAGCCGCAGTCACGCCCGAAAGAACCGCCTCGATGAAGCGGCGGCGGTGGTCGACTTCGTCCTTGGCCTCCAGGATCTGCTCCTGCTGGCTGCGGATCTCCGAAACCATCTTGTTGAAGGTTCGCGACAGATTACCGACGTCGCCATCGACGGCGCGCACCGGCACGACGACGTCGAGATTACCGGAGGCAACGCTGTCGGCGGCACCGATGAGCTGGCGGATGGGCCGGACAATCCGGTCGGCGACCGCGATCGCGGTCCAGATCGCGGCCAGCAAAACGATGAGGGCAAAGCCGATATAGAGTACGCCGAAGGCGATCTGGGTGAAGGTCCGCCCGGCTTCGAGCATCTTGTACTCGGCGGTGTTCTCCTCCATCAGCCGGAGCGAGCGCATCACCTCCGGGTCGACGTTGCGAACCGTGTAGAGGAAGGTGCCGGGAATGTCGTCAAGCGGGATGACCGCACCGACAAGGTTGGTGATGCCCGGCGGGATCAGGGTCGGCTGGCCGGAGACGGAGCTCTTCAATGCATCCGGGGGGATGGCCGGTAGCGGGCGGTCGGTCGAGATGCTGGCCTGCACGATGGGGCTGCCGTCGGCGCGCACAAGAAAGGCGCCCAGCATGCCGCGTCCCCGCGCCTGTCGGGTCATCAGCTCGGCAAAGCCCGTACGGTCGAGGCTGTAGAGCTGGCGATTGCGTTCGAGGTCGTTGGCCATCGACACGGTCTGGCCCTGCAGATAGCTCGCATTTTCGAGCACATAGGCCTGCGCGACGTTGATCGAGGAGCGGACGATCGCCTGGGTTCGGAGCGAGAACCAGCGGTCGAGGCCGACATCGAGCGTGATGCTGGCAAAGATCGCGACGAGCACCGCCGGCGTGATCGCGACGATCGAAAACAGCGCGACGATGCGCACGTGCAGGCGTGCAGCCGCGCGCCCCTTGTGGCGGGCGCGCAGGAGACGCAGGATTTCACGGGCAATCAGATAGATGAGGCCGACGACGAAGAGGCTGTTGATCGCCGCGCAGGCGATGACGACATTTCGTTCGAGCTTGATGGGCGTCAGACCGAGAAGCACGAGCAGGGAGACGGTCGCGCAGATCAGCGCGCCGGTTGCCAACATCAGGCCCGGCAGGGCAAAGGACCCACGGCGATCCTGCGCCGCCAGTCCCTCATCTGTGCCCAGCGGCAAGGCCATTGCGTCCACCATGAAAAGCGTTCCCCCAACCGTCGCCGGCCGGCGGCGGCATCTCTTGCTTGCATTCTCGGGTCAAAGGTTGACCTCACCGCCCAGCTGGGCTGCCGCGCTGCACCCCCGTCGATCGATTGGGTCAAATCGATTGAACAGGACGGCAACGACGCGCGATTCGGCGGCCGTTATCCGTTCAAGCAACGCATTGTGGCGAAAATGCAACGGTGGCTGTGACCAAGTCAAGCGCTGCGTGAGCTGCGATAGACCGAAACGCCGAGCTCGCGGATCTTCTTGCGCAGCGTGTTGCGGTTGAGGCCGAGCAGATCGGCCGCCTTGATCTGGTTGCCGCGGGTGGCGGTCAGCGCCGCGAGGATCAGCGGATACTCCATTTCCGCAAGCACCCGGTCGTAAAGGCCCGCCGGAGGCAAGGCCTCGCCAAAGCTTGCGAAATACTGGCGCATGTTTTCTTCGACCGCCTGCGAAATCGTCAGCGAGCCGGGGCGCGCCGCCGCCTTCTCGATCGGGCTGTCCGGAATCTCGGAGCGAAGCTCGTTTTCGATGATTTCGCGGCTGATCACATCCTGTGGATAAAGTGCGGTCAGGCGTCGAACGAGGTTTTCCAGTTCGCGCACATTGCCCGGCCAGGGATGTGCCTTCATCAGTTCCAACGCCTCATGGTCGAAGCGCTTGACGTCAAGCCCTTCCTTCTCCGCCTGCTGGACGAAGTGGCGCACGAGGTCTGGAATGTCTTCTGCCCGGTCGCGCAGCGGCGGCAGCCGCAGCGGCACGACGTTCAGGCGGTAATAGAGGTCTTCGCGGAACAGGCCCTGATTGATCGACTGCTTCAGGTCCTTGTTGGTCGCAGCAACGATGCGCACATCGGAGCGGATCGGCGTGCGGCCACCAACGGTCGTATACTCCCCCTGCTGCAACACGCGCAGGAGACGCGTCTGCGCATCCATCGGCATGTCGCCGATCTCGTCGAGGAAGAGCGTGCCGCCCTCGGCCTGTTCGAAGCGACCGGTCGAGCGCATCTGCGCGCCGGTGAAGGCACCCTTCTCGTGGCCGAAGAGCTCCGATTCGATCAGGTCGCGCGGGATCGCCGCCATGTTGATCGCGACGAACGGGCCGTTGCGGCGCTTGCCATAATCATGCAGCGCGCGGGCGACCAGCTCCTTGCCGGTACCGGACTCGCCGGTGATCATCAGCGTCAGGTCGGTCTGCATCAGGCGCGCAAGCACGCGGTAGATTTCCTGCATCGCAGCCGAGCGGCCGACCAGCGGCATGCCGTCCTGAGTGTCATCGTCGAGCTTTGCCGGCCGGCGCTTCGGCTCCGACAGTGCCCGGCCGATGATGCCGATCAGTTCGGTCAGGTCGAAAGGCTTCGGCAGATAGTCGTAGGCCCCCTTCTCCGACGCCTTGATCGCCGTCATGAACGTGTTTTGAGCGCTCATGACCAGCACCGGCAGGTCGGGGCGCGCCTTCTTGATCCGCGGGAGAAGATCGAAGGCGTTTTCGTCCGGCATCACCACGTCGGTCACGACCAGATCGCCATCGCCCGCCGCAATCCAGCGCCACAGCGTCGCCGCGTTGGAGGTGATGCGGACATCGTAGCCGGCGCGGCTCAGCGCCTGGTTCAGGACGGTGCGAATGGCGGCGTCGTCATCCGCGACGAGGATCGTGGCACCGGTCATGCAAGGTTTCCTTTTGTCATCGGCATGTCGTCGTCATCCGCGGCCTGGCCCTTGGAGGCCGGCATCAGCACGCGGAAGGTGGTACGGTTCTGCTGGCTGTCGCATTCGACGATCCCGCCGTGGCCGCCGATGATCTTGGCAACCAGAGCGAGACCCAGGCCGGAACCGTTGGTCTTGGTGGTGATGAAGGGATCAAACAAGAGCGGCAGCAGGTCCTGAGGGACGCCCGGCCCGTTGTCGTGCACACAGAATTCCAGCGGCAGCGAGATCTTCTCGCGCGTTCCGGCAACCGATAGGCGAATGCCCGGCCGGTAGGCCGTCGTCAGCAGGATTTCGCCGTCGTGGCGTTCGCCGATCGCTTCGGCCGCGTTCTTGATCAGGTTCAGGAACACCTGAACCAGCTGGTCGCGGTTGGCATAGACCGGCGGCAGCGACGGATCGTAGTGCTCGGCGAACTTGATGTGACGGGCAAACCCCGCCTTTGCGATCGCCTTCACATGGTCGAGTACTGAATGGATGTTGAGCGGCACGCGATCGACGGGGCGCTCGTCGGAAAACACCTCCATGCGATCGACCAGCGAAACGATGCGGTCGGTCTCGTCGCAGATCAACCGCGTCAGCGCGCGATCCTCGTCGTTCGCCGAAGTCTCCAGCAGTTGCGCCGCACCGCGGATGCCCGAAAGCGGGTTCTTGATCTCATGCGCCAGCATCGAGGCAAGACCGGTCACCGAACGGGCAGCGCCGCGATGCGTCAGCTGCCGGTCGATCTTGTCGGCCATCGAGCGCTCCTGGAAGACGACGACGACCGCACCCGGCTCAGACAGTACAGGGGCGACATAGAGGTCGACCAGCTTGTCGGCGCCAAGGCGCGGCGAACTCAGGTCGACGCGATACTCGTTGACCGGCGCCTTGCGCTCGCGCACCTGCTCGATCAGCGTCAGCAGCGGGCTACCAAAGGGAATGAAGGCGCTGATGTCATGGCGCGCCAGGTGGTTGGCGCTGGCGCCGAAAAACGATTCGGCCTCCCAGTTGGCAAAGGCGACGAGGCCCTTGGCATCGACCATGATCACCGGGTTCTGGATGGCGTTCAGAACCGCCATCGACAGACCGTTGGCGACGGCATCCGGCATGCTCGGTTTCTCGGTCATGCGGCAATTCCTTCTGCGACCGCCTCGCCTTCCGGCTTGCCCGGGGCGGCGTCGAGCATCGCCGCGCAGGCCCTGTCGCGGACGAAACGGGCATCGGTCGATGTCAGGATTGCCGCCTTCTCTGCTCCCGCCATGTCGGGGGCGGCGCGATCGAGGTACCAGGCGACATGCTTGCGGGCGTGCCGCAAACCAACCTCGACGCCATAGAATTCGAGCATCATTTCGTAGTGCTCCGCAAAGATATCGGCGACCTCCGCCGGCGATGGATGCTTCACGGCGCCGGCAAGGAGGCCGACGTGCCACGGGCGCCCCTGGGAGGAACGGCCGGCCATGACGGCGTCCGCGCCCGATCGGCGAAGGATCTCCTCGGCGTCGGCGACCGTCTCCACGTCACCATTGGCGACCAGTGGCACGGTGACGACCTCGCGAACCAGCCGGATCGCATCCCAATCCGCCTTGCCGTTGTAGAACTGCATGCGCGTGCGACCGTGCACGGTGATCGCCTTCACGCCCGCCTCTTGCGCCCGCCTGGCAATCAGCGGCGCGTTGATCGAGTTTTCGTCCCAGCCGAGCCGCATCTTCAACGTCACCGGCACATCGACGGCGTTGACGGTCGCCTCGACCAGCGACAAAGCGTGATCGGGGTCGCGCATCAGCGCCGATCCGGAATAGCCGCCCGTCACTTTCTTTGCCGGGCAGCCCATGTTGATGTCGATGATGTCGGCGCCGTTGTCGGCGGCGATCTTCGCTGCCTCCGCCATCCAATGGGCCTCGCGGCCCGCGAGCTGGACGATATGCGGCTTGATCCCGGAGTTCTTCAGCCGCGCCCAGGATTCCTGGGCATTACCGACCAGTTCACGGCTCGCCACCATTTCGGTCACGACGAAACCCGCGCCGAAGCGCCAGGCAAGCCGCCGGAATGGAAGGTCGGTGACGCCGGACATCGGCGCGAGCGCAACCCGGTTGCGGAATTCGATGGATCCGATGCGGAGCGAAGACGAAAGAGCCGGAATTGGCAAATGCATATCTTTCAGGCACATGTTGTTCCTGCACTATTTTTAGACATTGTTCTCGGACTTGCCAAGCGATTTCGGCGCGGCGCGCAAAATTCCCAGCTCGGCTGGCAAAGCACGACCCTTCGCGGTACATCACGGCGAAGATCGGCGAATGCGGGACCTCATACAGAAAATGCAGCCTCAAGAACAGCTCAAGTGCGGCGTCGTTATCGTTGCGGCAGGACGCGGCGAACGCGCCGGACAATCGGCCGAGGGTCCGAAGCAGTACCGAACCATCGGCGACCGCCCCGTTATCGCCCATACGCTTGACACTTTCGCGACATGGCCGGACGCCGGCCCGATCGTCGTCGTCATTCATCCGGATGACGAAGCGCTGTTCGACGCCGCACGCAAGCGCTCTGCGGCCAGCGATGTGATCATCGTCCATGGCGGCGCCACCCGGCAGATATCGGTGCTCGCCGGCCTTGAGGCCCTGGCCGACATCGGCGCGCGCCGCGTGATGATCCACGACGCGGTGCGCCCCTTTGCCGATCACGCACTGCTGTCGCGCTGCGCTGCGGCATTGGGTGAAGACGTCAAGGCCGTGCTGCCGGCAGTCGCCGTTGCAGACACGCTGAAGCGCGCCGGCAAGGATGGCATGGTCACGGAAACCGTGCCCCGCGACGGCCTTTATGGTGCGCAGACGCCGCAGACCTTCGATCTCCAGGCCATTCTTGCCGCCCACCGGGATGCGGCAAGAAGCGGCCGTACGGATTTCACCGACGACGCGTCGATCGCCGAATGGGCCGGCCTCAAGGTCGTGCTCGTCGAAGGCGCTGTCGACAATGTCAAGCTTACGCTGAAAAGGGATATCGCCATGGCCGACGAGAAACTCAAGCGCATTGCCCTGCCCGATGTGCGCACGGGCAACGGCTACGACGTGCACCAGCTGGTCGAGGGCGACGGCGTCACGCTCTGCGGCGTCTTCATTGCGCACACCAAGAAACTCTCCGGCCATTCCGATGCCGACGTGGCGCTGCACGCGCTCACCGATGCGCTGCTCGCCACCTGTGGCGCCGGCGACATCGGCGATCATTTCCCGCCGTCCGACCCGCAATGGAAGGGCGCGGCGTCGCGCATTTTCCTGGAGCATGCGGCCAAGATCGTGCGCGAGCGCGGCGGCATCATCACCAACGCGGACGTTTCGCTGATCGCCGAAGCGCCAAAAGTCGGGCCGCATCGGCTGACGATGCGCGAGAACCTCGCAGACATGCTCGGCATTTCGCTCGAGCGCTGCTCGGTCAAGGCAACGACCAACGAACGCCTCGGTTTCGTCGGTCGCGACGAAGGTATCGCCGCCATCGCCACGGCGACCGTCGTCTATGGGAGCCTTTCGTGATGTGGCCCGCCGATATCGAAGTGAAGGCCGGTGAAATCATCGCCGCGTTTACGGCGCGCGGCCTCAAGGTCGCGACCGCCGAATCCTGCACCGGCGGCCTGATCGCCGGCGCCTTGACCGAGATTCCCGGCTCGTCGGTGGTCGTCGATCGCGGTTTCGTCACCTATTCCAACGAGGCGAAAGTGGCGATGCTCGGCGTCGAGGCGGCGATACTTATCGCCCACGGCGCGGTTTCGCGGCAGACGGCAATCGAGATGGCGCAGGGTGCCGTCGCGCATTCGGCAGCCGATTTCGCCGTCGCCGTCACCGGCATTGCCGGCCCGGGCGGCGGCTCTGCCGACAAGCCCGTCGGCCTGGTGCACCTCGCGGCATCCGGACGAAACGGCGCGTTGCTGCATCGGGAAATGCGTTACGGCGATATCGGCCGCAGCAAGATCCGGCTCGCAACCGTGCGCACCGCGCTCGACATGCTGACGGAAATCGCTCAGGCCGAATAGATGCTGTCGGCGCGCTTTTCGAAGGCGTCGGAGAACATGCGGAAAGCGCGATCGAACATAGTGCCCATCAGGGCGCCGAGAATGCGGCTCTTGAACTCGTAGTCGATATCGAAGTGCACGACCGACTGCCCCTCGCCCGAAGGCTCGAAGCGCCAGCGGTTGTCGAGATATTTGAACGGCCCATCGATGTACTTCACATCGATGGTGCGCTCGGCCTTGTTCAAGAGCACCTGCGTCGTGAAGGTCTCGCGGATTGCCTTGTAACCGACGGTCATGTCGGCAAGCAGCAGCACCTTGCCGTCGCGCTCCTTGCGGGAACGTACTTTCAGCGCCTCGCAGAGCGGCAGAAACTGCGGATACTGTTCGACGTCGGCAACGAGATCGAACATCTGGTCTGCGGTGTGCTTGACGACGTGGTTGGTTTCGAAATGCGGCATAAAGGGGAGTTAAGCGGGAGAACCGAGAAGATCAAGGAGCCTGCGCATCTGGCGCCGCGATTTCAACTGCAGAACCGGCACGTCGGGGCCGTGCTTTGCCAGACCTGCGACGATGTGCGGCGTAAATTTCTGCTCGAACGTCCAGATGAACTGAAGGAAATCCCAATCGACCTTTTCGATGCACCCCGGCGCCATCTCAGGACGGGTGCGGCCGAAGTGTTTCAGCCAGCGGGTAACGACGCCGCGTATGCAGACAAGCCGCGGCATGCGCACCCAGATCACGATGTCGCTTCTTGGCACCCGGATATCGAATGAAGACGGACTGGTGCCATCCATGACCCAGCGATCGGCGGCGATCTTCTCGACAATGCGCTGGCGCTGCTCCGCCCGGTCACGTTCAGCCCAACCCGGCAACCAGCGGATATCCCGATCGATCGAAATATAAGTTAGCTGGAACTGACGGGCGAGCTTCAGTGAAAGCGTCGACTTGCCGCCGCCGGAGCACCCGACAACGAGGATACGCCTGGCACTGCGAATACGGTCGGCGGCAACGGCATCATCGACATAGTTGACGATTGCCGGTTTTGACGGCTGGTTCATGGAACTCCCGCGAAATTCGGGAAGAATGAAACCCAATGTGAAACTCCGGCGCGGGGCCGGAGTTTCTTTTGATCAGCCAGGCTGTCAGCCTGCCACGGCCGCCAGCTTCTTCTCGCGGGCTGCACGCAGCCGCGCAAAGTCGTCGCCGGCGTGGTGCGAGGAGCGCGTCAGCGGGCTCGACGACACCATCAGGAAGCCCTTGGTGTAGGCGACGGTCTCGTAGGACTTGAACTCCTCAGGCGTCACGAACGCTTCGACCTTGTGGTGCTTGCGGGTCGGCTGCAGGTACTGGCCGATCGTCAGGAAGTCGACGTCAGCGGTTCGAAGATCATCCATCAGCTGCAGCACTTCGTTGCGCTCTTCACCGAGGCCAACCATGATGCCGGATTTGGTGAACATGGTCGGGTCCAGTTCCTTCACCCGCTGCAGCAGGCGGACGGAGTGGAAGTAGCGTGCACCCGGACGGACCGTCAGGTAGTTGCCCGGTACGGTTTCCATGTTGTGGTTGAAGACGTCGGGCTTGGCGGCAACGACACGCTCAAGCGCGCCCGGCTTCTTCAGGAAGTCCGGCGTCAGGATCTCGATGGTCGTCGACGGCGACGCTTCGCGGATCGCCCAGATGACCTTCTCGAAATGCTCGGCGCCACCATCTTCCAGGTCGTCGCGATCGACCGAGGTGATGACCACGTGGCTGAGGCCCATCTGCTTGACGGCCTTGGCGATGTTGGCCGGCTCTTCCATGTCGAGCGCATTCGGCTTGCCGGTCGCGACGTTGCAGAAGGCGCAGGCGCGGGTACAGATCTCGCCCATGATCATGAAGGTGGCGTGCTTCTTGTCCCAGCACTCGCCGATGTTCGGGCAGCCGGCTTCTTCGCACACGGTCACGAGCTTATGCGACCGCACCAGCTCGCGGGTCTCCTGATAGCCCTTGGACATCGGCGCCTTGACGCGGATCCACTCCGGCTTGCGCATCACTTCCGTGTCGGGCTTGTGCGCCTTTTCCGGATGGCGGACGCGTTGCGCCCGATCAGAGACGGCATCGAATACCGTTACCATACTGTCTTCCTCGTCGCGGCGGGGCCGGCATCAGGCCGGGTGACCCATTTTCGCTCTATATAGACGGCCCGATGGCAAATGTCAGGCCGTCTTCATATCACGCCCGACGGAAGCGCAGATGGCCCGGCAGGCTATCGTTTGACGGCGCGACCAACGGCGATCAGCAGGCAGGCGCCGATGAAGCCGATGACCAGATAGGCAACCCAGCCGGCAAAGGTCATGCCGAAGGCCGCCAGGATGAAGTTCAGCACCACCGCGCCGATGATGCCGAGCAGTATGTTCATGAACAGCCCCATGTCGCTGTTCATGAACCTCTCCGCGAGCCACCCGGCCAAACCGCCGATGATGATCGCAGCCAGAATACCGACGCCGTTCACGCTCATTGTTATCTCCGTGCATTGAAAACGAGGCAGTAATCAATGCCGAAGCTGCGTGAAAAGTTCCGTCGCTACACCCTTTAGGCGTTGAGGGCGCGGCCGTAGGCGTCGAGCACGCTTTCCTTCATCGTCTCCGAGATCGTCGGATGCGGGAAGATCGTGTGCATCAGGTCTTCCTCGGTCGTCTCGAGGTTCATCGCGACGACGAAGCCCTGGATCAGTTCGGTGACTTCGGCACCGACCATGTGGGCGCCAAGCAGTTCGCCGGTCTTCTTGTCGAAGATCGTCTTGACCAGGCCCTGGTCTTCGCCAAGCGCAATCGCCTTGCCGTTGGCAACGAAGGGGAAGCGGCCGACGCGGATGTCGCGGCCGAGTTCCTTGGCCTTGGCTTCCGTCAGACCGACCGAAGCGACCTGCGGGTGGCAATAGGTGCAGCCCGGGATCTTCAGCTTGTCCATCGGGTGGACGTTCGGCAGGCCGGCGATCTTTTCGACGCAGATGACGGCTTCGTGCTCGGCCTTGTGGGCGAGCATCGGCGGGCCGGCAACGTCGCCGATCGCGTAGACGCCGGGAACGTTGGTCTTTCCATAGCCGTCGATGACGATGCAGCCGCGGTCGGTCTTGACGCCGAGCGTCTCAAGACCGAGGTTCTCGATGTTGCCCTGGACGCCGACAGCCGAAATCATGCGATCGGCGGTGATCTTTTCGACCTTGCCATCCTTCATCTCGACATGGGCGGTGATCGAGTTGGCAGCCTTCTCGACCTTCGTCACCTTGGCCTGAAGATGGATCTTCATGCCCTGCTTCTCGAACTGCTTCTTGGCAATGTTCGAGATTTCGGCGTCTTCGACCGGCATGACGTTCGGCATGACTTCAACGACCGTCACGTCGACACCCATGGTGCGGTAGAACGAGGCGAATTCGATGCCGATCGCGCCCGAGCCCATGACCAGCAGCGACTTCGGCATTTCCTCGGGCTTCATCGCCTCGAAATAGGTCCAGATCAGCTTGCCATCAGGCTCGATGCCCGGAAGCGCGCGCGGACGAGCGCCGGTCGCGATAATGATGTGCTTGGCGGTGTAGGTGCCCTCGCCCTTGGTGTTCTTCGGCAGCGGCGCCTGCGGCTGGACGACGGGCTTCGTCGATTTGCCGACGACGATCTCGCCCGGCTTCGTCAGCTTGGCCTCGCCCCAGATCACGTCGACCTTGTTCTTCTTCATAAGGAAGCCGACACCGCCGTTCATGCGCTCGGCAATGCCACGCGAGCGGGCGACGATCGCCTTCAGATCCGGCGTCACCGTGCCTTCGATCTTGATGCCATAGGCGCCCGGATGCTGGGCATAATGAAGAACCTCAGCGGAGCGCAGCAGTGCCTTGGTCGGGATACAGCCCCAGTTGGAGCAGATGCCGGCCAGATGCTCGCGCTCGACGACCGCGGTCTTGAGACCCAACTGCGCCGCACGAATGGCGGCGATGTAGCCCCCCGGACCCGAACCGATGACGATGACGTCGTAATTCTCAGCCATGTGTTTCCTGCCTTTGTCTCAAGCGACTTTGCGGGTGAAGAGCACCCAGTCGTGTTTCTTGCTTTCCTCAAAGAGCGGAACCGCTTCGACGCGCGCTGCCTCGCCGAAGCCGTTTGCCCTGTATAGTGCCTGCGCCCTCACATTGTGGCTTTCGGTGATCAGGCTCACCGGCGCCGATCCGGCGCGTTCGAATTCCTCTGCCAAGAGCGCCTTGCCGATCCCGCGACCGCGCTGATGGCGATAGACGCCGAGGCTCTCGATGAACCAGTGCCCGACGATCTGCCGTTGCAGCGCCAGCAGGGGCTCGAGAACCGGGTGCCTGGCGACAATCTCGGCCGCTTCCGGCCCAATCCCATAGCCGACCGACAGTCCGGCAACTTCGTCATCGATCTCGGCAACCAGCGCATCGCGCCAATTCCCCGGCCCAGGCTCCTCGCGCAGCTTGTTACGGCCGCGCTCGAACGCCGTATCCGTCACCCCATGCTGAACCGCGCCGTACCAAAGCCAGGAGGCAAAGCCATGCGCCGCGATGTCGACGAGGATGGCGAGTTCAGCCGCCTCACGTCTTTCCGCCGGACGTATGGTGACGCCCCCAACCATGCTCAGACCCCGAGCATCATCCGCACGACCGGTTCCAGGCCGCGGCCGATCGCTCGCGTATTTTCCGCATCGAGATGTACGCCATCGAGCGGCGTGGTCTCCGCCACCGAGCCAGCGTCGAAGAAGCCGCAATCGAGTTCGTCGGCGAGGTCACGGTAAAGCGGCGCCAGCATCGCCGACTGTTCGATGCCGCCGGCAAACATGGCGGCAAACCCGGCATTGGCCGTTTCGCAGAGCTGCGGCGGCGATACGATCAGGATGTCCGGGCCTTCTTCGCCAGCGACGGGCCAATCATGCCGACGCACCAGGCTGACGAGACGCTCGATCCCTTGCACGGCACCGAAAGCGGTCCCGTGAATGATCGGCTTCATGTCGTTGGCGCCGAGCAGCAGAATGACGAGATCGAGCGGGGCGTGGCTGTGCAACACCGTCGGCAGCACCTTGGCGCCGTTGCGGTCGCAATCGGCGAGATGATCGTCATAGGCGGTGGTGCGGCCGTTCAGCCCTTCGGCAATGACCTGGACGTCCGGCCCCAAGGCCTTTTGCAGAACACTCGGCCAGCGATCGGCAAGCGCATGACGCCCGCCATCCGTAGCATCATAGCCCCAGGTCAGACTGTCGCCATAGCAGAGAACTGTTTTCATCGTCCGGGCCCGCCTTCGACTGCGCGAAAAGGAACGGACCGGCCCGAAGGCCGGTCCTTATCCAACTCAGACCAGCATGCCCATCGGGTTTTCGATGTAGCGCTTGAAGGCACCGAGCAGTTCGGCACCGAGCGCGCCATCGACGGCGCGATGGTCGGTCGAGAGCGTGACGGTCATGACATTGGCGACGACCATCTGCTTGTTCTTGACGACGACGCGCTCCTCGCCGGCGCCGATCGCGAGGATCGTGGCGTGCGGCGGGTTGACGACGGCGGCGAAGTTCTTGACGCCCATCATGCCCATGTTCGAGACGGCAGTGGTGCCGCCCTGGTATTCCTCGGGCTTCAGCTTGCGGTCCTTGGCGCGCTGGCCGAGGTCCTTCATCTCGTTGGAGATGGCCGACAGGCTCTTCAGGTCCGCCTGGCGCACGATCGGGGTGATCAGGCCGCCGGGGATCGACACGGCAACACCGACGTCAGCGTGCTTGTGCTTGACCATGTTGCTTTCGGTCCAGGAAACGTTCGCGTTCGGAACGTCGCGCAGTGCCAGCGCCAGGGCCTTGATGACCATGTCGTTGACGGAGAGCTTGTAGACCGGCTTGCCGCCCTGCTCGGGAGCAGCGGCATTGAGCTGTGCACGCAGCGCCAGCAGCGCGTCGAGTTCGCAATCGACAGACACGTAGAAGTGCGGGATCGTCTGCTTGGATTCGACGAGACGCTTGGCGATCGTCTTGCGCATGCCGTCATGCGGCACGAGCTCGTAGGAACCCGGCTCGAACAGCTTGAGAACGGCTTCGTCCGACGGGCCCTTGGCGAGCGGAGCGGCTGCAGGAGCAGCAGCGCCGGCGGCCGGTGCGGCGGCGGGCTTGGCGGTGCCACCGGAGACGGCAGCTTCGACGTCCTTCTTGATGACGCGGCCATGCGGACCCGAACCGGCGATCGCCGAAAGGTCGATACCGGCGTCCTTGGCCAGACGACGAGCGAGCGGCGAAGAGAAGACACGGGCGCCGCCCTCAGCCTTGGCCGGCTGGGCTGCAGCCGGTGCAGCGGCTGGCGCCGCAGCCGGA
>NZ_JTLA01000102.1:0-12245 GCF_000799055.1 Ensifer sp. ZNC0028 | reverse complement strand
TCCACCCGAACCGGGTGCAGGCGGGCAGCGCCAAGCTCGCGCGCAATGCCTACTTCCTCGACACCGACGCGCTCTCCTTCCTTTGGCTGCGCAGCATTCAGGGGGACAAAGGCAGTGGCCAAGACCGGCGACGCCGGCAAGGGCGTGATCAGTGGGCTTGTTCCCGGTCGCGGTACGCTCAAGCAGATGATGAAATCATGGCGTGAATAATGCACCGCATAAGCTGTGGAGAAGGGTCGATTTCAACCTTGTGTTTGTTCATGAAATGTTCCAATAGGCTGATGTCTGGTTACGCTCTGCAAGTGAGGAGGCGGTATGAAGAAATGGCTAAGGGTATTGGTCTACACCGTTGTCACTCTCTTCGGGCTGTTCGTCGTGCTGGTAGGGCTGGTGTTGGCGACAATCGATCCCTATGCGTCTGAAGACATGAGCCGCGGCGGAATCTGCGAGAGGAGCGGTAATGTAGCGAAGGAATGCGCTATGCCGCCGGAGAGCGCCGAGAAGGTGCTGGCTGCGTTGCTCACGTGCGACACCCAATTCTTCAAGACCCTTGATGAGGAGAAGGCTGTTTTCAAGAGGTCGGATATAGTGGCTCGCCCCTATAACCTTCTCGACACGAGTGATCCGCGGACATCCGTCGTCCCGTTTTCCGAGCCTGTCGAAGCCTATGGACTTCACATCACCGGTTACGCACAACAGGTCTTGCCGGGAACGAGCGAATACGCGTGGGCATTCTATGCGTCGGAACAGCCTGACGACGTCATGCGCGCACTGGAAACGGTCAGCAAGGGTGCCACGGGCGCCACCGCGAAGAGCAATGCGTTTGAGGTAGCCGCATCCGACATGCCGGATTTTCCCGGAGCACGGCTTGGTTGTCGCGTTGCCGGGGCTCAGGCTTCCGACATCGAGGACTTTCCTTCGATTTACGACCTGTTCCTGTCCAACGGCCTCAGTACAGCACTCTTCAACAAGTTCGATCTCTTCGTCGCGTCGGTGATAAAGACCTTCTCGGATTTTGGGCGATAGGACGATCCCATCAACGATCGTCGAGGCATGCGATGATCATTGCATTCTCTTAGGCGGAGAATGGAGACTTGCTCAGATCAGTTTGGCGACCGTGGCCGTTGTTGCCGCAGGCATCTTTACCCCTTCGGCTTTTGCAGCGGATAGGCTGCTCGGCGCCATGATCACCTGCAAACCGGAGTTCTTGAAGGTGCTGCAGGCACGACGCGGCTCCTTCGAGGGACGCCGCACTGCCCCGTGCGCGTGCCATTGCTGAGCAACACCGGGTGAGCTTCTGGCGAAGTCCTTCTTTGCTGCGCTTAAAGGATGCCGCCATCGGCCCGGCCGCTGAAAGTGTGCGAGGCCTGAACGATGCCAGAAAGGCGCATGCTCGTGCCTATACGAGCGCCATGACTGAGCGCGGCGGCAATCGTCGACGACTGTCCGCCGAGCCCGGCCCGGGCTTCCGCGGCGATCCATCAGTGGCAAGTCCAACGACCTTGACCGGCGCCGCGGACCTGCCAGCGTTTGCTCGTCCTATTCGGCACGAGCCGCGCCGGGCGTCGACCGACCAACAACGATGATGCAATTGAGGTTTGATGTGACACAACGAGACAAGACGCTCGGCGGACAGGGCCTGCCCTAGAGAATTCAATCCCTGCGCGAAGCAATCGACTATTTCGACGAAATCCCCTTGTTGCGGAGCAAACCGATCGCCCGGGACGGAGCGCCGCGGGGCGCCGACGGGGCGTTCCGTCACCCATCCGCCGGCACGCCCCTCAACGACATTGCTCGCAGCCGCTTGATACCTTCCCAGACGGACCCTGGTCCTGGCCGCTTTGGCCCGCAAAACGGCGTGCTGCCAACCGAGGGTTTTCGCCCGTTGATGGCGAACGACCAGCGCGGCGGCAATATTGCCTCGGAACCGCGAAGCAGAGATAGTGCCGCCGAAGCATTCCGCACGAGGGTCGTCGAGAAATCCAATCGGGATGGATCACACGATATCGGCTGGAGTGACTTTGGCTCGCTGCTTGGCTCGGCTGTCGGGGCTCTGCTTGGAAGCGGTGCGGCATCGGTGGCAGGCACGGTCGGCGGATACTATGCAGGAGGCTACGGGCCTGGTGTTATCAAGGAAACCGGAAGAGCCGTCGGGCGAGGCGGTTTCAACGGCGACCTGAGCGGCCTGCGTTGAAAAACGATCCGGATCTTGCCGGCGATGGCGTTGGCAGATCCTCTCTTGGGACTGGGATATGTACCATCTTAAAGAAGCGTTGATATTTGCGGCATTTGCCTACCTGTTTCTCTCCCTTTTCGAACGAGCCTTGAAGATTTCACCCAGACTGTCGGCGATGCCACGGGCGATCGGAAGGTTTGCCGTGGCGCTGCTCGCGGTGGTTTTCGTCAGATACCTGCTGTTGCCGCTCTAGGCAAAATCCGCATGCGGGCGGCAGCGCGACGTTGGCTGGGCTCCGCCGGCGTCGAATGGCATACCGACGTTGCGGGAGTCTGGAGCAGGCGTCGGCCGCAACGGGCGCACGCTTTGCGACGTCTGATGCGGCACTCATAGGCACGTTCCTCCGCAGCAGAATCATGCCCCGCAGAAGATGGGCGACCGAACCGATGCAGGCGGGCCTTCCGCCAAGGTGAGCCTATGGCCGCCACCGCCCCACGCACCCGCCGATCTCGGGATCCCGCCAAGGGCGCCGCCGCAATAACACCTGACGCCGGATTCGGAGGTTTGGTGGGCGTCCGATCCCCTTTCAAAAGAGCAATTTTCGCCAAGACGGCTCTCCGGAGCCGTCTTTTTTCATGGAGATTTTTATGTCCGAAGCAAAGAAGCCCGTACCCGTTCGTCTCGTTTACGACGTCTGGTTCCGCGACGACGTGCGCACGGCGGCCGGCGCGATCGTGTCCTTGAGCCTTGATGAGGCCAAGGCACTGATCGCCGCCGGCAAGGCCGAGCGCGCAGACCCGCTGCCGGGAGAGTGACCCATGGTGATCCGTGATGGAGCCTGGACGCTCTACGATCATGACAAGATGACCGGTCGGTCGGTCTGGCACCATTTCGACGGGGAGAAGGATGTCTATCGCGTCGACTATCCCGTCGACAATCTTCTGAGCGAGAACCAGGAGGTGCGCAACAGCGCCGAAAATATCTGGCGGGGCGATTGGCATCGTGTTGCCTCCGTTCCGCTCAACATCGCCCACGCGTCTGGCCTGGTGAAGGCGCATTCCGAAGGCGACAACCGCTTCGTCAAACGCTTCCTCAATGATGGCGACAACCGTGCCTGGCGCACCAAGGAGGGCAGGCTATGAGCATTGCCGATTACGCCGCATTGCTGGTCGACGCGGGTGAATACAGCGGGCGCAACGACATCGCCCATCTGTTTCCCCGGTTCGTCGGTCTTGCTGAATTGAAGCTCAACCGGATGCTGCGTGTCAGCGAGATGGAAGCGACGACAGCGCTCTCTGTCGTCGCGGGCGATGCGCCGCTGCCTGCGGACTATCTCGAGGCGCGGCAGGTTCTAACCGCAAGCGGCCGGCCGATCCGCGCCATGGCATTGCAGCAGCTTGCCGGGAACGGCTCTACCGGCGCCGGCGCGCCGGTCGGTTATGCGGTTGTCGGCAATCGGATCAGAGCTTTTCCGCCCGGCAATTACGGCCTGACGATGACCCATTACGCCCGAATCCCGCCGCTTTCAGCCGCAAGCCCGACCAACTGGCTGCTTCAGAAGGCGCCGGATGTCTATCTCTATGGGCTCGTCGAGGAGATCGCCATCTGGGAGCGCGACGCCGGCAAGGCCGGGGCCGCGCAGCAACTGAAGATGGCGGCGCTTGGTGGTCTCGGCGTAGCCGACGAACGTGCCCGCTGGGGCGATGCCCAAATGACCGTTGGAGGCATGACCCCATGACTTTGCTTTCCGCAATCAACGAGGTCTGCGACATCGTCGCGCTCGACCGTTTCGACAGCATTTACGGCTCGATCGATCCGAACGCACAGACCATGGTGGCGCTGGCACAGGAAAGCGGCGAGGAGATTTCCCGTCGCGGCGACTGGCGGCGCCTGTTGAAGCAGCAGGTGGCGATCATTTCGCCGATGACTTTGCCGGCGGACTACCAACGGCTGACGCCGGGCGGCGCCGTCCGGGCCGCATCCGGCGAAAGCTTCCGGCCGATCACCAACGGTTCGCAATGGGCCGTCGTCACGGCACAGGGGTCGGCGCAGCCGTTTTTCTTTCTGCGTGGCAACCAACTGCTGTTTTCGCCGGCGTCGGCGGGCGTGGGCGCCATCATCGACTACGTTTCCAGGAACTGGGTGCTTGGCGATCCCCATGAGGAACGCGACACGCTGACCGCGGATGACGACCGGACACTGTTTCCGGAGCGTCTGCTCGCCAAGGGTATTCTCTGGCGATGGAGACGGCAGAAGGGGCTGCCCTTCGACGACAGCCTCGCCGAATTCGAAGCCGATCTTCTTCAGGAAATCAATGCCGACCGGGGGGCCTCATGAAGGTTGAACTGAAGCCCGGAAGAATCGGGCAGAGCAATCGTGGCGCCGTCAGCGTCGGCAGGGCTCAGACCTCGCAACCCATTACCTTTCCGGCACCGAGGAGCGGTCTGGTGACGACAGCCGACATGGCCTCGCAACAGCCTGGCTCGGCGACCGTCCTTCGCAATTTTCTCCCGACGCTCGTTGGTTGCCGCATTCGCGGCGGCTCGCAGAAACGTGGACGCGCGGCAGATGGCGGCACGATCCGCAGTGCCTTCAAATACAAGTACGGTTCGTTCGAAAAGCTGTTCATGGCGACGGATACGGCGATCTACGACATGACATCGCCGGCCGCACCGCCGGCCGCGACGGCCGCCGCTGTCGCGGGGCTTTCCGGTGGCGACTGGTGCACCTTCCAGCACACCAATGCAGGCGGTTCGTTTCTCGTCTGCCTCAACGGCGCCGATCCGCGGCGGGTGTACAACGGCAGCACCTGGACGACGGCGCCGGAGATCACCTTTACCGACGAAACGACGATGGCGCAGCTGAACTACGGATGGCTGTTCAAGAACCGACAGTTCGTCCTGAAGAACGCCACGCTCGACGCCTACTATCTGCCGGTCAATTTGGTCGGCGGCGCAGCCAAGCTGTTTCCGCTCGGCGGGGTGATGAAAAAAGGCGGCTCGCTGCTGACGGGTTTTTCCTGGTCACTCGAAAGCGGCGACGGGCTTTCCGATCTCTGTGTTTTCGTCTCGACCGAGGGGGAGGTGGCTGTCTATGCCGGATCGGACCCCGGCGACGCCAACAGCTTTGCGCTGAAGGGTGTCTATCAGATTGGCCGGCCGCTTGGCAAAAACGCCTGGATCCGCGCCGGCGGCGATATCCTGATCGCCACCAGCGACGGGCTGACGCCGATCTCACAGGTGTTTCAGCGTGATCGCCAGGCGCTGAGCCAGGTTTCGATTTCGCGGCCGATCGAAGACGACTGGCGGCGGGCGGCGAATGCGACCGGCGCCGGCTGGGTGGTGAAACAGTGGCCGGAGCAGAACCTCGTCTTCATCGCCTTTCCCGCCAACAGCGTCGTTGTCGACACGACTTTTGTGCTCAACGTGCTCAGCGGTCGATGGTCGACGATCAGCAACTGGGAGGCAAGCTGCTACGAGACCCTACAGGGCGGGCTGTTCTTCGGCTCGACCGGTGGCTTTTGCTGGCAGGGCGACACCACCGGGACCGATGACGGGCTTGCCTTTACAGCCGCCTATCTCTCGCAGTTTACGCCGGCGACGCAGTTTGGGCAGCGGGCGCGGGCCACGCTCGCCCACATGTTCTTCCGAGCGAAGAGCAAACCGAAGGTACGGCTCTTCGCTCGTGCCGATTTCGACAGGACGATCCCGCCATCCGACCAGGTCACGATCGGCGATGCGGCTGCATCGGAATGGGATGTCGGCCTATGGGACAGGGCGGTGTGGGATGCCCTGACGCAGCAGCTTCGCTACAGCTTTCGCCAGAATGTGCGCGCGGCGGGCGACATGCTGGCGGTTGGCTGCGCCGTCACTTCGGGCGGTGAGGTGAGGCTCGATCTCGAAGTGGACCTTGCCACATTGCAGGTGCAGGCCGGGGAGGCGAGCGCATGAAGATCGCCTGGGGCGGCGCCGCCAACCCCGCGGCGAACCGGACGATCGCCGATTTCGTCGCCAGCCACATTGCCGGCTGCGAGCGCGGTTTTGCCGATTTCACCACCATGGGCGTACGCGAAAACGATGCGCTTGTCGCCGGCGTGGTGTTTCACAATTATGCGCCGGAGGCGGGCGTCATCGAGCTTTCGGCGGCTTCGACGAGCAAACGCTGGCTGACACGCCCGGTGGTCCGGGCGATGTTCGGCTACCCTTTCGATGAGATCGGCTGCCAGATGGTGGTTCTCAGGGTCTCTGAGCGCAATGCCGGCATGACCGCGATCGCCGAACGCTTCGGCTTTTCGCCGCATCGAATTCCCCGCCTTCGCGGGCGCGCGGAAGCGGAAATCATCTTCACACTCACGGACAACGACTGGCGGGCCCATCCCGCGAACCAGAGGTAGGCACCATGGGAAAACCCAAAGCTCCGAAGCCGCCGGACCCGCGCGAAACCGCGTCGGCCCAGACTGCGACCAACATCGGGACCGCAATTGCGAATGGCACACTCGGCAACATCAACCAGGTAACGCCGGACGGGAGCCTGACCTATAGCCAGACAGGGTCGACGAAGTGGACCGACCCGATGAACGGCAAGGTCTACGATTTGCCGAACTGGACGGCGACGCAGACACTTTCGCCGGCGCAGCAGGCGATCAAGGACCAGACGGACGCCGCCGAAAAGAACATGGCGACGCTCGCCAACAACCAGTCGGCGCGGCTGAACGACCTTCTGGGGCGCCCGATCGACCTTTCCGGCGCGCCGGCTGCCGGCAACCCCAGTGCGATCAACCTGCCGCAGTACCAGCAGTATGGCCCGGGCCCGACGCTGCAAACGACGCTGCCGAACACCGGGAACGTGCAAGGGGCAGTTGTAAATTCCGGTGCAATCCAGACGTCGCTCGGCAATGCGGGGGAGGTCAAGCGAAACTACGAGACCAACTTCGACACCAAGCGCTACGAGGACGCGCTGATGGCACGCATGAATCCGCAGCTCGACCGGGACCGCGCAGCCCTGGAGACGCAGCTTGCCAATCAGGGCCTGCAGCCGGGCTCCGAGGCCTATAACCGGGCGATCGACCAGGCGAACCGCCAGGCGAACGACGCGCGCTTCGGCGCAATCCTCAACGCAGGGCAGGAGCAGTCCCGTCTCGTCGGGCTCGCGCAGCAGGCGGCCTCCTTCGAGAACGCGGCACAGCAGCAGGCTTATGGCCAGATGCTGCAGAACGGCCAGTTCGCCAACCAGGCGCAAAACCAGCAGTACACCCAGAACGCCAACAACATGCAGCTCGCCAATGCCGCGCAGCAGCAGAACTTCAACCAGGCACTCGCCGCTGCGGGCTTCAGCAACGACGCCCTGCAGCAGATGCACCAGAACAGCCAGTCGACGACGGCAGCCAACAATACGTTGAAGGACCAGACCTTCAACGCCCAGCAGGCCCAGCTCGCCGCTCAAAATGCAGCGCGGGCGCAATATCTCAACGAGATGTATGCGCAGCGCAACCAGCCGATCAACGAGATCTCGAGCCTGCTTTCGGGTGCGCAGGTAAACAGCCCGAATTTTGTGCCGACGCAGGGACAGAGGATTGAGGCGCCTGATTACATGGGAATGGTGCAGAACAATTATCGGGGGCAGCTCGAAGCCTATCAGTCGCGGCTGAGCGCTGGTAGCAACATGCTTGGTAGCGTGCTGGGCATGCCTCTCTGGAGCCGCAAATCCGACTCGGATAGACGCCTAAAGAAGGACGTCAAGAAGGTGGGCAAACTCGACGGGCACTCGCTCTACGAATACCGCTACAAGGACGAACCGGCGCGCGGCCCGAAGCACGTCGGCGTCATGGCGCAGGAAGTTGAAAAGACCCGACCGGATGTCGTCTCTCGCGGACCGGACGGCATGCGCCGCGTCGATTACGGCCGGTTGTTTTCTGCCGGGCGAAAGAAACGTTAGCGGCGGTCGACACGCCAATTTGTCCGGCCCCGACAGCCGAAGCCCCCGGCTGTCCAGCGCCCCTTCCAACCAAATATTGAGCGCTCAGCGGAACGCTTTCCTGGAGAGACCCCATGCCCAGAACTGGCGGCGTTTATTCGCCCCCCGCCGGCACCAAAGGCGTGCCGAATACAACTATCCAAAGCGTGCCCTACAACACGCTGATCGACGACCTGACGGCAGATGCCAACGCGCCGCGGCCGGTTACGGCCGGCGGCACCGGCGCGACCTCGGCTAGCGGCGCGCGCACCGCTCTCGGCGTGGAGATCGGCTCGAACGTGCAGGCCTACGACGCTGCGTTGCAGTCCATCGCAGGCCAAACAACCGTCGCGAACCAGATCCTCTACACGACGGCGACCGACGCCTATGCGACGACCGCGCTCACCCCGCTCGCGCGCGATCTTATTGGTGATGCCACCGCTGCCGCGATGAAAACGAGGCTTGGGCTCGCGGCCGTGGCTTCGTCCGGTTCGGCGGGCGACCTGACGACTGGCAAGCTCTCTGACGACCGGTTGCCGTCCACGATGACGGCAAAGACCATCACGGGGGCTTTGACGGCTCAAGGGTTTGTGACCACGGGGGCAAACCATGGGATTGAGTTGGGGCCGCCGAACACGGCGAACACCCCATTCATTGACTTCCATTCAGGCGGGAGTGGAGCCGACTACGATGCACGCATCATGGCCTCAGGCGGTAACGCCTCGCTCGGACAAGCAGGACTGACGTACATTGCGCATGGTGGACATTATTTCACTGGTGGCATCATCGGCGTCGGCGCGGCGTTTTCAAGTAACGTGTCGGCGGTCAATTTCGTTGCTTCCGGCGGTTCCGGCGGCGCAATGTACATTCTGTCCAACAGCGATAGAGTACTTGCATTCCAGTCGGCAGCGTCGGTAACTCGCGGCACGATCGTTTCGAGCCAAGCGAACGCAGCGATGCAGATCGGCGTGTGGAACACTTCCGGTGTGTTTCAGCAGTTAGCGAGCTGGCACGAAACTGGTCTTTATTCATGGTCTGGCCACATAGCTCGACTTGGAGGCAACGGACCATCCGGCGAAATCCAACTCCTCACCAACAACATCGGTCACAGCTATCGCATGATCGGGGTGAACGACGGCGGCTTATATATTCAACGGTCCAGCGATCGTTTCGTATCAAATGCACCGACGCTGCTTTCTTGGAGCGGGATGAATGAAGCGACGTTCCCGAGCAATGTATATGCCCCTCGGTTTATCGCAACCGCGAATGGCGACGGCCAAGCTATCAAGGTCGGCGATGATGTGTGGCTTGGTGACGTCAACCAAGCAGACACACTCTCCGTTCGCGGTCAGGCCAATTTGGCCAACGGTTGGATACAGTTCGGCTATGGTGGCAACAAGCTCGGCGTTAACGGCTCCGTCGGCGATCGTCTATATTGGGGCGGCAGCTTCTTTATTCAGTCGGACGGCAATATGTACATGCCGATGTGGGGGGACTACCTCGGCAACGTCGTGAACGGTAAGGCCGGCATCCACACCGGGGGCACCCGAGACGAACTGAATTTCCCGATCGGCCACACCATCCTGGTCGAAACCGGCAATGCGGACATCAAGGAGAGGAATTCCTCCCATGCGATTTATCTCAATTCCAGCTATGGCTACGGCTTTGGCGGGGGTGGGGCGCAGCTTGCTGGAACTTGGCGTGCTCGGGGCGGTTATGACTCGCCGGGGTCGGGTGCGTGGGCCTATTGCTTCGTGAGGACGGCATAATGACATCGATGTCTGTGAATATGGTTCATGCCGTTCGAGCGACGCAAGAATCCGACGTCTACAATATCCACTGCAACATTACGGATTATCTCGGCGCGTCCTATGACACCGACTACTGCAGTCGTCCTGATGACACCGTCGGCGTTAATCCCCTGATCCGCCAATGGCTGCGCGACAATCCCGGTTTCCAGATCGAGCCATACATCCCTCCCGATCCGCCCACGGAAGATGAATTGCGGCAGCGGATGCGCAGCCTAACCGCTCGCCAATTTCGCCTTGGCCTGGTGAATGCGGGCATCTCGCCATCGACCGTGACCGCAGCGATCGCGGGGATGCCTGCCGGTTCGGATCAGGACAAGGCGCAGATCGAGTGGGAATATGCGACGACGTTCAACCGGACGCATCCATTGATCGCCACCGTTGGTACGGCGCTTGGTCTTTCTGACGCGCAGATCGACGCCCTGTGGGTGGCTGCAGCCGCGCTTTAAGCGGAAAATTTCCAAAAGGTGAATACATGAACAGAGCAGCGTTTCACGCAGCCCTGCGCGATCCCGCGTCGGGTGTTTTCAAGACCTATTCTTCAAAGCAGTTCGAAAGCGCGGAAGCGATCGTCCTGGAGGGGCGGCGGCGTGCGGTGAGCCTTTGCCATCTGGCCGCAATTCTCGCCGAGGCCCATCACGAAACGGGCGGCGCAATGCGACCGGTCGAGGAGAACCTGAACTACTCGGCAAGGCGGCTTACTCAAGTGTGGCCTGCCCGGTTTCCGACACTTGCAAGCGCCGAGCCCTATGTCGGCAATCCGCGCAAGCTTGCAAACCGGGTCTATGGTGGGAGGCTTGGCAACGTCGAAGACGATGACGGCTGGGTCTTTCGCGGGCGAGGGCTTGCGCAGATTACCGGTCGCGCGAATTACGGAAAGTTTGGCCTGGTGGAAACGCCTGGTAGAGCCTGTGATCCGGCGACAGCCATTCGCATCCTCTTCGACGGCATGGAGCGCGGTCTCTTCACCGGTAAGCGGCTGACCGATTTCGACACGGACGACAGCCGGTCGGCGGTCGCGACCGGTTATCGTTATGCGGCCTCGCGCGCGATCATCAACAGCGACATCAGGCAGAACGGCCCGAAGATCGAGGCCTACGGCCGCGCGTTCGAGGCGGCGTTGCGTGCGGCCGGCTATGGGCGCGAGAGCGCTTCGAGCGATCCGACCGTCGTTGTGGTCCTACGGCCCGGCGCGGTCGAAAAGACGCCCGGCGCGGAAGGCGTTAACGCGTCGCGAGGGGCCAAATCCAATCGCCTGCGCCGTCTCATCGAGGCGGCTGTCGCGTTTCTTGCGCGGTGGGCGAAATGAGTGCCGTCGTCATCCGCATCCTGTTGCGATATGGCGCGGGTCTGCTCGTCGCCAAAGGATTGTTGGCGCCGGACGCAGGCCTGGTACTTGCCGACGATCCGGACGTGCAGATGCTGATCGAGGTGGGTATCGGCCTTTGTGCGGGCTTCCTCTCCGAGTGCTGGTACGTGCTGGCGCGACGCCTTGGCTGGGCGAAGTGATGTTTGCCTGGCCGAAGCTCCTCATCGCCGGCCTCATCCTCGCAGGTCTCGTCTGGCTCATCCACGAGATCCGCGCGGAAGGCGCCCGATCTTACGCCAATGCCATCGAAAGGCAGAACAATGACGCTCAGAGCCGCGCTCGCGAGAAGCGCCTTGATTACGATTCCTGCCTTGATTCTGGCGGGGTGTGGGACTTCGCGGCCGGCCAGTGCTCCCGGACTGCGCGCCGTGGTCGGGACTGATCTTGTCGGCGCGCGCGGAGCGTCGCCGGCCGACCAGCGCCGGATCGACCGCACGGTCGTCGGCCTTTGTGCCGCGGATATCTGGACGAAGGCCGAATGCGCGAAGCACGGGGGCGACGATCATGTCGCAGGCTGAAATCGATATCGTCGTTCATCGCCAGTTGGGAGAACTGGTTGCCGGCATGCGCGGCCTGCAGGAATCCATTCATAGGATCGAGGATGGTGCCAGGCGGGCGGAAGACAAATCTTCTGCCAGTCAGGCCAGCGTTCACCGGCGCATGGATCAGCTTGCCGAGCGGGTCAACGAACTCGAAGCATCGGCCTCAGCTATCGGCGCCGAGATCTCGGACATGAAGCCCGTGACCGATGATGTCAGGCGGTGGAAGCTCATGGGCATCGGTGCACTCGGGGTGACGGGCATTGCAGCGATGGCGCTCGGCGTGAGCTTTGCCGAAGCGATCCGGCGGGTCGTGTTCGTGATCGCCGGAAAAGCCTAGCGCTGAGGGCTGCTGGTCCCACCCCCTTTTTCAAAGTGCCGCGCACCCGAAAGGGTGCGCG